>CBDUST010000001.1:0-85358 GCA_965369945.1 uncultured bacterium
TAGGAGTTGGAGCGGTCAAAAGAATAACCCAGGGATCGGAATCCCTGGGTTTTGTAAGAACGAAGTGGCGTTTGCGAACCTGTTGGAGTTGCTACTGCTTCCGCACAAAGACGCCCTCGAAGTTCTTGAACTCCTTGTCGTCCGCTCCAACCTGATAGCCCGTTGACGTTTCGCGATACGGATCGCTCAGATCGGTCCTGTTCCAGGAGGTGATGAGATGGCCGGTTGCGGGGTCTCGATGCTTGCTCATCATAAACAGTATATTCGTTTCCGGATTGTACATCCCCGAGCCGGACATGATCGCGGTGGAGGCGTTCTCTAACCAGATCGATTCGTATTGTCCGTCGATGTTGTTGTAGCCGATGAAACCGATCGCCTCGAATGGCCCCATCGGACTGTCGGCCTTGATGGTCTCCTTGATGAAGTGACCGTCCAAGACCCACTCACGTTTCAACGTACCGGTGAACTCCATCGGCTCGCTGTCCGAGGTCATCCATATCTTCACCTCCGCTGTGAAATCGCCGACGAGGGCGTCAAGATACCGATGATGTTGGCCCGGTGTGGCCGCCTTCATTATCGCTTTCTGTTCGGGCGTCATCTCCATCTCGCCCTGGTCTTGAGCGAGCGCGCTTGATTGACTACCAAGTGGTAGTTCGAGGCGACCAACTGTGAACGCCACAGCCGCAATCGCAGCCACGCCAACAATGTTCTTGTTGATTCTCATATCCTTGGACTCCTGTTTTCTTCCCCGTTTATACAGTACGGGCTGGGCCGACCGACGTTTGGCCGGTAGTCCGTAGGCGGTGTTATATCACGCCGAGGCGGTGGTTGGCTACCGATGAGCCGGAAATGGCTGCTAGGACGCCGCGAAGCCGCAAACGGCTATTCGGTGTCACTTCCGGGGGCAGGTAGGACGGTGATCGTCGTCTCGCCTTTATGATCGCCGTAGGTGATCGAGACTTTGTACTCACCGGCCGCAACGAACTCCGGCAAGTTGTCCGCATTGCCCAGACGTTGATCAGACTCGGGTTGAAGATCCCAAACGACGCGATTCAGTCCCGGGCGATTCGTTCCGTCAAGTTCAAGCAGCACATGCCCCGCAGCGTTCGTGATCGAAATCTTTACTTCTTCATCAGCATACTCGCGAATCCAATACGTGATCTTCGCGCCCATTACCGGGTTGTTGGCGATGAACATGCGATCGCTCCACAGGTCGCCGTACATCAAGTAGTACCGCGGTTGCGCAGGCATCGATTCGAACAGATGAAACTCTGACTGCACGACCTCGGCAGTAAGCTGCGAGATCGGCGAGATATCATCGAGGATGTAAATCGATCGACCGTGGGTTCCCGCCACGAGATCCTGCTCGCGCGGCTGCATGACCAGGTCATCCACCGCAACAGTGGGAAGCGATTCGCCGTTGAGTTTCACCCAATGCTCACCGCGATCGATCGTGACATACGCTGCGCGCTCAGTGCCGATGTAGAGCACGTTGGGATTGAGAACATCTTCACGCACGACCTTGACCGGAGCGGTGGTTGGCAGATCGCCGAGGATCGATGTCCAGTTCTCACCGCCGTTGGTCGTTACCAAGAGTATTGGTTCGAAATGATCGGAACGATGGCCGTCGATGGCCACGTACGCCGTCTCACGATCGTGATGCGACGGCTCAATCTTCGAGACATACAAGCCTCGCGCTTCCGGGGGCGTGATGTTGGTCCAGGTGCCACCGTCTTCTGTGGTGACATGGATCAATCCATCGTCGGTCCCTGCCCAAAGGAATCCTTGTTGGAGCGGAGATTCCGCGAGTGAAACGACGGTGCCGTTGGTTTCGGCTTCCGAGCCGACGGTGGTGGCCTTGTTGATATCGCGTGTGGAGAGATCATCGCTGATGCGCGCCCAGTGATCGCCGCGTTCGGTGAGTTTGAAGACGTAGTTACCAGCGAGGTAGAGCGTCGTGTCATCGTGCGGCGAGATAAAAAACGGCGCGTTCCAATTGAAGCGGAAGCGAGCCTCGCCCTCCTTAGCTTCCGGCTTGAGTATTCGTTTGATTCCCGTATCCAAATGGATTCGCATGAGCCATCCGCCCTGCGATTCTGCGTAGATGATGTTGGAATCGTGCGGATCGAACCCAACGCCAAAGCCGTCGCCCCAGTTCACAAACGTCCAGTCGTGATTGGTGATCGCGCCCGCCCGCCCCATGAAGACTTCCTGGACATTGAAGACATTTTCGCTTGGACCTATCCATGAGCCGTTGTCCTGCAATCCGCCGCCAACGCGATAGGGGTCGGAATTGTCCACCGCAACATTGTAAAACTGACCGACCGCGAAATGATTGTGGAAGTCCCACGTCTCGCCGCGATCGTAGGAAATGTAAAGCCCGCCATCGGTTCCGATCAGAATGTGATCGGTGTCGTCTGGATCAATAACCATCGCATGGAAATCAACGTGCACGACCTTGGCAACACCAGCACGAAAAGTCTCGCCGCCATCGTCTGAGACATAAAGGACCCAACCGGGCAGATAAATGCGCTGATCGTCTTGGGGGTCGATGCGAATTCTCGAAAAGTAAAATGACCGTGGCGTAATCGCCGCTTTGCGCTGCCAGGTGTCGCCTCCATCATCCGTTCGGAACACGCCGCCCGCGCGGGAATCGTTGCCGAACGAATCGCCGACCTTTCCGCCGACGTCGGATTCAACCGAGGCATAGACGATGCGCGGATCGGAGCGGTACAGATCGAGTCCAATGCGCCCTGTCTGTTCGGGCAGACCGTTGGTGAGCTTCGTCCAGGTCTCACCAGCATCATTTGAGCGATAGATTCCGCCTTGCGGCCCGCCGCTTGTGAAGTCATATGCGGTTCGGCGTCGCATATACATCGCTGCGTAGACCGTATCGGGATTCTGTGGATCAACGATGACATCGCACGCACCGGTGTTCTGGTCGATGTAAAGCGATCTGATCCATGTCTTGCCGCCGTCTTGGGTCTTGTAGACGCCGCGCGTTTCGTTGGCTCCCCAAAGGTGGCCGAGTGCTGCGATATAACAAACGTCCGGGTTCCGAGGGTCTACAGCAAGTGCCGGTATATCGTGCGAATCTTCTAGACCCAGATGCTCGAACGTTGCCCCGCCATCAGTTGAGCGATAGACGCCGTGCCCCCAAGAGGACGAATTGCGCCCGTTCCCTTCACCGGTGCCGACCCAGATGATCTTGGCTTTGCCGAGCTTGGCAAGATCAGCATCTGCGTCGAGATCGTCTTTCTCATCCAGCCAACCGCGCCAATTGGTTGGCGCATCACACACAGCAACGCTGCCGATGGATGATGTTTCTTTGTCATCGAACACCGGCGTAAAGGTCGTGCCGTTGTTTGTCGTTTTCCAAAGCCCGCCGGTGGCGAACCCGACGAAATAGGTTTTGGAATTTCCGGGGGCCAGCGCGATCGTGGCGACACGGCCGGCCATGTTGGCCGGGCCGATGCTTCGCCAGGCGAGTGGTTTGAGATCTTCGGAACGCAGAGTGCGCTGCGAAGGTGTGTTGTCGGTTTGGGCGGTTGCGGTCAATCCGAACGTGAGCAGCGCGAAGCCGCAAGCGGCCAGACGAAATGAAGCGCGAGGGATGGGCATTCTTCTTTCTCCGAAACGGGTGCCGGGCAACGCAGATTGTAGGGCAAGCGGTGTCCACGACGCACCAAAAAACACGGCAGCGGCAGGATTGAGTGCCGCTGCGCGTGGTGAAGCGAACGTCCGGAGGGTTATTGGAACCGACCGTCGGGTGCGTCAGGCGATCAACCGCCGGTGGCTACTACTCCGGGCGTTGCTTCTGATCGTGAAGATAGTCAAGAATCGCTTCCAGAGCGGGATCTCGGTTCGTTCGGTAATCCTCGCTTGACAACTCAGCGACGAGGTCCGGCGCAATCCACGTTCGGTAATCCATTGCGACCGATCGCTGCCAATACAGCGACGAACAACTCACTTGCAGTCCGCTCCAAGGCAACGTGATCATTGTCGTCTCACCAATGAAATTAGGGCTGGAGCCGGTCGGCTCGCCAACGAACATCGCTTCGGTGTGGTACTCGATGTCAGCGGCGCAATTCATCGCTGCGGAGACCGTGTGTCGAGACGCGATGACGAACAAGTGGCCGTTCTTGTTCACCTTCTCAGACTTGATCAAGCCCTGCACGATCGGGACGTTAAGGAAATTATTCCCGCCTCCATTGCGCCGTAGGTCGATGACCAGATACTCGACCGGGTTGGACTCGATGAACTCGAACAATCGCTTGGCGAACATCCAGATCGGATCATCAGCTTTGTTGCGCACAGAGTTGAATTGAAAGTAGACGAGCTTCTCATCTTCCAGATACTCAAACCAATACATCTCGTCGCCGTGTGATAGATATAAAGGCGCCGGCGCATCCGCTTCCGCCCGAGCGGTGATGGTCTCACTCAGCGGTCCTCTGGAGATCGGCGTCAGATCAATGGTGAACTGCTCGCCGCTTAGTTTCTCAAGTGTCAACGTCGTATTATCCATGTCTTCGATCAAACCCAACGCGTGCAAGACCTCGGGGATGACGAAGTACCGCGGCGCCCATGCTTTGATCCCCATCGGATTATCAACGGAGCAGATTTGCGCGATGGCGTCGTATGCTTCCTGAGTCGATGAGTTACCGATGCGGATGACTTTGCATCCAACAGTCTCAGCCAGCTCCGGCGCAGCTGCTTGGACGTACAAGCCGTCGGAGTATTCGTATAGATCCAACGGATATCGACGCGCGACGTACCGGCCGTCGCGGCGAGGGCGAATTCCGGTATGACCGTCGCCGGCCATCGCAGTGAGGCGCTGCAGGCCGACGATGATCTCGTGATCTTGCAATGACGGAACGTTCGCCTTGAGATCAGCAACGGCCTTTGCGAACTCCTCGCGCGGTGTCTTGATATACAGATTGTAATGCACCTGCTCCATGCGCCTGGCGAAAAGATCGATGTCGTAGCGCCAGCCTTGATCACGAGTGAGGTCGTCGGGCGGGAATATGCCGACGATTTGGTTGAAGCGAGGATCGCTGCGCAGCGAATCAAGATCGTTGTCACTTTCGATCAAGTTATCTTCAGGCGCAAAACCATGGTCGTACGCTTTGCCGAGCCAAGTCAGTGCGTCATCGGTTCGCCCGGAAAGCGCGTGGCCGCATGCGATGTTGTACATGGAGGTGTTGGGCTGGAATCCGAGGTCGATTGACTTGGTGAAGGCAGCAATGGCTCGGTCGTATTTGCTGAGCGAATGTAATGCGTAGCCGTAGTTATGCCAATGCTCGCCGTGGTAGGGGTTGGCGTCGAGGACTTGCTCATACACAGTGACCGTGGTTGGCCAGTCACCTCGTTGAGCGGCCGCGGCAGCCTGTTCAGCGAGTTGAAGCTGTGCCCTGGCTGGTGTGGCGAGAACAGCAACCACCGCGACGGTAGCGATAGCAACCTTCAAGCGAGCCATGAACCGTGACATCATCCTGTGGACTCCCTAGGGTCTGGGCGACTTCCGTCCTGAGAGCGAATTGCCACTTCGCCTACTTCGGATTCTACGCACTTGCGTTTCGCATCGGGTGGGCGAGAAAGACGGGACGCTTCGCGTCACCCGCTAAACACTCCATCCGTGTCCATCATTGTTCAGTCGCGGACACATCCCCCAGTTGGTGAGGAGGTCGGATGCGCCCACAATACCGTCGCCGTCGAAGTGGGGCGTGTTCCCGCTGAAGGTGCAGTTGGTCACTTCGGGGCTGCTGTTCACGCTATACATCCCGCCGCCGGTGGCGAACAGCCCGATGGCCACGCTGCCGTTGTCCCCCGTCGGCGTGGTGGACAGACGACTGGAGTAGTCGAAGGTCTAGGTTCTGTCACTTCCGCTATGAGACGACAGCGACTTTGCTTGTCGGTTCCTGACGCGTGATTCAGTCAATTTGCGACAAACGATTGACATGAAATCGTTGCACTACATCGGCCAGAACCAAATGATCGCAGGCACGGAAACAGCAATGATAAGGATCTCCAGCGGAAGCCCCATACGCCAATAGTCACCAAAGCGGTAACCGCCGGGTCCCATGATGAGAGTGTTGTTCTTGTGTCCTATAGGCGTAAGAAATGCACATGACGCTGCTACCGCTACACCCATCAGGAACGGATCCGGATTCACATCCAGACGCGTGGCTATTTCAAGCGCGATTGGTGCTGCTATGACTGCCGTTGCCGCGTTGTTCATGACGTCTGACAAAGTCATCGTCACGATGATCAACAATGTCAAGACAACGACTGGCGAATAGCCGGTTGACAGGTCGACGATGCCGCCCGCGATCAATGCCGTTCCACCTGTTGACTGCAACGCGCCGCCTATCGGAATCATTGCGCCCAGGAGGACGATCACTGGCCACTCAACTGATGTGTAGACGTCGCGAATTGGAACGATGTTTAACAACACGTAGAGAGCCGTTGCGCAGCCCAGGGCGATGGGCAAATAAACCCAGCCAAAGCTGGCGACAACGATCGCCGTCGCAAAGATGCCGACTGCCCACCAGGTCTTGTCACGCTGAATAACGCGCTGGCCGCGATCCGCAAGCGGCAGCAAGCCGAGACGCCCTGTGATATCGCCCAACCGTTCTTCGCTACCCAGCAACAGCAAAACATCACCGGGTTGCAGCGTGAGTTGGCGCACGTTTTCGCGGAAGCGCCTGCCCTGCCGGGAGACGCCGACCAGTTCCACGCGATATCGATACAAAAGGCGCAAAGACCTTGCGGAACGCGCTGCAAGTCGCGATGTTTCCTGGACGACCACTTCGGTAAGAAGCAGGTCATCGTCACCAAGCTGCCCCTCCCCTCTGCCGACGTACTCAAGGCCCAACGCGCCCAACGCTTCTTCAAGACTTTCAGGACTCGCCTCGATAACGAGGACATCGCCAGCCTTGATTTCGGCAATGCGCGCAAGCCCCGGCATGCGACGACCCCTGCGGCTCAGTCCGACGATCTCGACATTACTTTTTGCCGCGAGCGCGTCGAGCTCACGAACGCGCTTGCCAATGATTGCGGATCCCTCGGGTACTCGAACTTCGGCGATGTAGTCGGCGAGGTCGAACAGCTCCTTCCCGGCGTCAGCGGTTTTCCGCTCGCGCGGCAACAAACGCCAGCCTATGAGCGCGACGTAAGCCACGCCCACGACTGCGCAAGCGAGCCCGACCGGCGCAAAATCGAACATGCGATACGGCTCGCCCAATGCGTCGCCCCGAAACTCGGCAATAATTATATTCGGTGGCGTACCGATCAATGTAATCATGCCGCCAAGAATTGACGCGAACGATAGCGGCATCAGGGACAGCGAAGGACTACGCACTGCCTTCTTCGCTGCTTGTATATCGACGGGCATTAACAACGCCAAAGCGGCAACATTGTTCATCAGCGCCGACAAGGCAGCAGCCAGCCCTGACATTATTGTGATGTGCGTAGCAAGCTTGCGTGATGCGTCAACGAGATAACGGGCGGCAAGCTCTATCGCACCTGAGTTAGACAAGCCCCTGCTAATGATCAGAACCAGCGCGATAATGACCGTCGCCGGATGGCCGAATCCTGAAAATGCCTGCTCTTTGGGCACGACGCCAGTTAGCAGTGCGACTAGTAGCGCGACAAACGCGACGAGATCGTAGCGCCAACGGCCCCAGATCAGAAAAACAAAAACGAAAAACAGTAAGCTAAAAAGCGTTACTTGGTCTGGCGTCACCTAATTCTCCTTTGCACGCACTGCGACCTCTGTGGTTTCTGCCTCTTTCAATCCGCGCGCCAGAAGCGTGGCATGACCAAGACGATGATGGCGAATACTTCCAGCCGTCCCAACGCCATCATCAACGTCAGGAGCATCTTTGAACCCCTCGTCAGCCATTCGTAGTTCTCAGTCGCGCCGACGTGGCCCAAGCCCGGGCCGATGTTAAACAAACACGCGATACTCGATATGGCAGCCGTCTTCAGATCGCATGTACCGTCGCCGAACCACTGCTCGAGCATCATGACTGACCAGCCACCGATAACGGCGAGTATCAAGATACCGAGAATATAAGCGATCGAGCCGAGTTTCATATCATCGTCGATGACGGAATTTCCCAGGCGCACCGGACGAACAACCTGTGGGCGAAACACGTGTTCAATCTCTGCGAGAATAACTTTCAACGCTATCCAAACGCGGATAATCTTGATCCCGCCGGCCGTCGAACCGGCTGAGCCGCCAACGAGCATTGCCATGACCAGCACCGCCTGGGCCGCAAAGGGCCAAAGGTTGAAATCGGCTGTGGTGTATCCCGTTGTCGTCTGAATTGAAACGGTCGTGAACACGCCATGATGAATAGCGCTTGCCGTTGACGGCTCAAGGACGGTGAGGTCTTTGGTTAATGTGATGGGGCTATTGATCAATGAAAGTGTGACAATCGCTGTGCCAACCAACAGCAGCCCGAGATAGACGCGTAGCTCAGTGTCTTGAAGCACTTTGCGGAACCGTTTGCGCGAGAGTTGGTAGTACAAGCCGAAGTTCACACCGGCCAGAACCATGAAGATGATGACGATTATGTGAATAGCCGGCGAAGCGTAATGCCCGAGACTCGCGTCTTTGGGACTGAAACCAGCGGTCGCAACTGTGGTGAACGTGTGGCAAAGGGAATCGAACCACGTCATGCCTGCGATCTTGAGTGCAACGACTTCAACGCCGGTGAGGATCAGATAGATCAGCCACAGCGCAGTGGCGGTCTCTCGAATGTGGGGACGAAGCCCTTGGGGCGATGGCCCGGGCGCTTCGACACGAAAGAGTCGTTTGCCACCCACGCCGAGTGTCGGCAGCACCGCAACGAACAAGACGACAATGCCGAGCCCACCGAGCCATTGGGTAAACGCGCGCCACAGCAGCAGACTTTGCGGCAAGGCCTCGATGCTGTAACGATCACCGAGTACGGTCGCGCCGGTGGTCGTGAGTCCGCTCATCGCTTCGAAATAACAGTTGACCGGGTCCAGGAAAGGATGTTGTTCGCCGGGGCTGGTATGCCAGTGCGCCCACAACAGGTACGGCATTCCCGCCACTGCGGCGCCGATGAGCCAACTCACCCCAACCAGCAGCAGGGCTTCGCGTCGGCCGATGTGTTTGGTCGAACCGCGCGTTCGCAGCCACAGCAGCCCGCCGACAAGCACACTGCCGCAGATCGTTCCCAGCAAGGCGAGCAAGGCGTCGGTGTCGATCGGGTTCGGGCTGCGCCACTCGAACAACCAGCCGGCGACACCGACCACAATCATTGCCCCGCTGAGCAGCAGAGACAGCAAGCCGAGCTGGTTGATGACGAAGCGCCAGTTCATGTCAGGCAACTTACTCCGCTGCGAAGAGCTTCTTGAGTTGCTTCTCCATGCCCGCTCGGCCGATGACGAGTACGGTGTCGCCGGTTTCGACCTTATCTTCAGCGCCGGGTACCCACGCTCGATCGCCCCGTCGGATCGCAGCCACGATCCAGTTCGGCGTCAGCTTCACTTCACGGAGTGGTTTTTCGATCACTTCAGCGTCACGACCCACACGCACTCGAAAGGCATCGACTACGCCGTCCGCCAGCGACGACATCTTTTGTAACGGGCTCTCGTCGAGCGTTGCTAGGATTTCATCGGCGGCGACCAAGCTCGGACTGAACGCCAAATCAACGCCGATGTGATACACCAAGTCGAGATAGTTGGCGCTTTGTAATACAGCGATCACGAGCGTGACACCCATGCTCTTGGCCAAGACCGACGCGATGATGTTGTCTTCATCGTCGGCGCGCAGCGCACCGAACACATCCGCCTGGCCGATGTGTTCCTCTTCAAAAATACTGCGGTCGGTTGGGTCGGCGTGGATGACGGTGATCCAGTCGAGCTTGTCGGCAAGCTCCGCCGCGCGCTCGCGATCTGTTTCAAATAGGCGGATTGAGAAATTGCGGTTGCGCAACGATCGGCAAAGCCACACGGCCATAGGCGTGCCACCCATCAAGACGATGCGTCGCCGGCCGAGCTTATCGTCGTGGAAGAGCTTGCGCGCTTCGGGGAAAGCCGTCGCATTGCCCACGAGTACCACGGTGTCGTCCTTCTCAACGGTGCTGGTGGCGATGGGAATAAACGCCTGTCGCTGGCGTGTGATGGCGGCGAGCCGGGTACCCTCCGGCAGGTTCAGTTCCGCCAGCGGTTTGCCGATCGCTGGGGCGCCACTACTCACCGGGAACTGCTGCATCTGGATCGTGCCTTGGCCGAAGGATTCGATCGCCAGAGCCGCGGGGTTGCGCAGTTTGCTGGCGATGACCATAGCAGTTGCGTACTCCGGGCAGATCAAACGATCGATGGACAGATGCTGCTGATAGTCAAACCCACGCTGCGAGATGAATGCGCCGTGATGAACGCGAGCGATGCTCTTGGCGGCGCCAACGGCTTTGGCGATCGTCGCCGCGAGCATGTTCACCTCGTCTCGACTGGTGGCGGCTACCAGGAGATCAGCCTGGGGTGCGCCGGCCTCGCGCAAGACCTCCGCGTCCACGCAATTGCCGCAGAAAGTCGCTACATCGAGGGTGTCGGCGATGGCCCGCAACCGATCAGGATCGGAGTCGATGACCGTAATATCGTTGTCCGCGGAGGCGAGCACTTTAGTGGCATGGCTGCCGACCTGTCCCGCGCCGCAAATGATCACTTTCATGGGTTGGTTCTCTCAAGCCGGCAGCAACATGTTGCCGCCCCAGTGCCATCCTCTTTAGCTGGTGGATCAGTTTGATCCCGCAGCCGACCGTACCAATCCTCATGCCGACGCCAAAGGGGGGATAGTAACCCGGTGGGGCGCGACGGCAAGCGGTGGGGGTGGATGTCGGTTCTTGCGCTACTGTGCGCGGGCTCGCTGCCACGTTTGCCCAAGCAGGAAGCTTGAGCGTATAAGTCGATCCATCGCTGACTCGAATCAAGATCGTCTTCGCCACGACCGATAAGCGTGTTGGTAAGTTGCTGATTTCACGACGGAGCAGCTGATGAGTGTCTTAGTTTGTGTCCCGACCACCGGTGATATTCGCAGCGAAACGGCTGAGGTCGCGCTGGCCATCTGTGCCAACCATACCGGGGGTGCGAGCTTTCGAACCGTCCGAGCGCATCCAACCGATCGGTGCCGGAACCTCTGCGTGCAGGAGTTTTTGCAATCACCCCATTCGCACCTGTTGTTCCTCGACAGCGACGTGATTCCGCCCGTTGACTGCTTGGAGGTGATGCTCAGCGTTGGTCGGCCTGTTGTTTGCGGTATCTACCCGTTGGTGATCGAGAATGTGCTATGCACGTCGGTGGCGAGAAAGCTCGCGCCTAACACGTACGGTTTTCTGCACGACTTCCCGGATGGCCCGTTCGAGATCGATGCGGCCGGGATGGGATGCTGTCTGATCGCGCGCGAAGTGTTCCAGCAGATCAATGATCCCTGGTTCAAATTTGAGGTGCGACCCGACGGAAACATGACCGGCGAAGACATTTATTTCTTCGAACGCTGTGCGGAGGTGGGAATCCGCCCGATCGTGGTTCCCCAAATAATGTGCGAGCATCACCGCGCAGTGAATCTCCTCGGTTTGTACCTGGAATTCCGCGTGCTTCGCCGAGAGAAGAAATTGCGGCAGGCAGCGTAGGGGTGCAACATTTCAGAGCCGGGAATACGCTCGGGTCTTTCAACAGCCCTATCCCTTGACGAAGCGTACGCAATAGATCGGTGGGAGATGGTTGGACACGCATTGCCAGGCGTCGCCTTGATCTTGTGAAACCCACAACGAACCGGTAGTCGAGCCGAAGGCGAGCGTGTTGCCGGTCTCATCCACGTCCAGTGCGTGCCGAAACACGAGGTCGTAAGCATGTTCCTGCGGCAGACCGTCGGTCAGTTGCTCAAATGATTCGCCGCCGTCTGAGGTGCGCGTGACAACCAGTTTGCCATCCACCGGGATGCGATGTTCGTCCTTCACCGCCGGAACAAACCAAGCGGTCTTTGGATCGGCTGGGTGGACAGCCACGGCAAATCCGAACGTGGAAGGCTCGACGTCCGTGATCTCCTGCCAGGTTTTCGCGTTGTCAGTCGTGCGGAAGATGCCGTTGTGATGCTGCACCCATAGGTGATCGGGCGCATCACGACATCGCACGAGAATGTGTGGATCTTGAATAACCGGGTCTAACGCTTGTTCGGCAGGCATGTACTCAGCACGCATTCCTTCGCCATTACATTCCCACGAATTACCGGCATCTGTCGTTCGCCATACACCTCCGCACGAGACGCCGACAAGCATGTGCGCCGAGTCACGCGGGTCAACACAAACAGAGTGGATGCCAGGATAGTCGTATCCGCCGCCGAACCATTGTTGTCTGCGCGGATCATCCCATAGGTTGCGGTTCAACTGCCAACTGTCGCCGCCGTCGTCGGAGCGAAACAGTCCGCCGGGCAACGTCCCGCACCAATACACGCCGGCCTCGTCCGCGCCGCCCGGCTGAAGTTCCCAAATCAGCTCGGTGCTCCAAGGCGTGACGATGCTCGACATGGGATTCGGCTTCTCCTCATAATCATCCGGCTTCTCAGGATACGTTGGTGCTGCACACTCCTGCCAAGTTGCGCCGCCGTCGCGCGATCGATGCACCTTACAGCCGAAGTGGCCATGCCCCAGCGCTGCGAACATCGTCCCGTCGCGCGGATCGTGCATGACCAACGAACAATGGTCGGCCAGAAAGTTCGTCTGCGATATCGACCATCGCCTCCCGCTGCGCGTGACCGTGAACAGCCCCTTTCTCGTTGCAACAAACATGCGATCGCTCATGTGTTCTCCTTTGGCACCATTCCCAAACTCCTAACCCCCGGAGAGCGCTTGCAAGACTTCCACTGTCCCATCCTGTGGAACTGGATCAGTTAATCCGATGCGATCGGTGATCTGTCGACTATCGACGAAGATCACCATATGTTTGCGCAGCCCGCCTTGATCGTCCAGTACGTATCCGCGCGCTGACGGGTTGGCAGCGAAATACGCTTCCATGACAGTCCGGACCGTCCCACCTTGTGCGTCCCCTGATGGACACTCGACATGGCGTTGAATGTTGTCAGTGAACCGAACGTGTGGCATGTGTGTCCCAAGATGTTGCTTCGAACCGTGATCGTGGCGGACTGAGGCTATGACTGGTGGCATCGATCGTCAATCGCCATGGTTTCGCCGCCGGACATTCCAGACGAGCGATACATCGAGGCGTCGCTAGAGGCGTTGAAGCACTGGAACAAGCCGTCGTCCGCGCCGCGTGAGTCGATACGACGTTGTTGGAGGATACTGATCGACGATCCGACGCTCGATCAGGCCCGTGCGCAGCAATTCCTTCAGGCCAAGTGTTAACGCTCTGGAGGTGATACCCGGAAGTATGCGCTTCAGTTCACCGAAGTGCTCAACTCCTCCTGCGAGGGCCAGTGTGATCGGCATTGACCATTTACGAAGCGCGGTTCGTTGAATGCCCATGTTGCGCATTATGGCCATGAGTCGTACGCAAGTCGGCCCCAGCTTCTCACCACGCCGTGTGAGTAGATATTCCGGCCGCAGGGGGTGGCCATAGCCGGGGTTGCGCGCAATCCAGCCATGCTCGATCAATTCATCGACGGTCGCGCGTAGTGATTCTCGACTCACGCCGAGGCGGTTGACAAGCGTGATTGCTTTTGCGCCGCGGTCTTTATACAGCTCAGCCAGCACGGGAACCGCCCAGCGTCGGTGAAACAGCGCCGCCAGATGCGACAGCACTCGAGCGTGGCGGTTTCTAGGGACGGGATCGTTGTTGCGGTTATTCGCGCTCATTTGACGGCCCGTATCGGGGTCGGTTGGTTTATGGCAAGGCGCTCTGGGCGCGCTTCAACGGTCGCTGGGCAGCGAAAACCTCTGGGCGCGACCATCGAGTGAGCAGGTGATGCCCAGGCCGCCGGCCGGGGCTGTTGGCCCGTCGGCCCAAAGCACCGCGCAGTTGGCCCATCCGTAGACAGCACCAAAACGACTGTCTCTTTGTTGGAACTCTTTTCCTGAACCGGCAGGTAGCTGCTTAACATATTTATATTGCTAATATAAAAACAGTTCAATGGTCAGTCAACTGGATCGGGCTTGAAGACTCTCGGACGGCGAAGTACGGCGAAGTACGGCGAAGTGCGGCGAAGTGCGGCGAGGCGCGGGGAAGAGCAGCGAAAGGGGTGCGGGGCCGGGTTCGCGCCGCCGGCCGTTGGTTGGCGTGGTTCGCGCCGCCGGTCGCTGGCCCATCGACACGGAGCACCGGCCGAGCGGTCGGTCCATGGGCGCAGAGTACCGAGCGGGCGCCGGGCGGACACCTTACTTTGCCTAAGGATTCGGAAACCGCTTGACATATTTATAATGGTAGTATAAAAATAAGACAATCGTGTGTCAAGTGAAACGAGCAGGAAATCTCTCGGTTGGCGACGAGCGACGACAGGGGCATCCGCCAGGACGCGTGCCGCTGGCCGTTGGTTGGCGCGGCTCGCGCTGCCGGCTAATCGGTGGCACATAGACACAGAGCGCCGGCCGAGCCGTTGGTCCATGGGCGCAGAGCAGCGAACTGATTTTCTCTTTGCTGGAACTCGTTGCCTGAATTGGCAGGTAGTTGCTTAACATATTTATATTGCTAATATAAAAACAGTTCAATGGTCAGTCAACTGGATCGGGCTTGAAGACTCTCGGACGGCGAAGTACGGCGAAGTACGGCGAAGTGCGGCGAAGTGCGGCGAGGCGCGGGGAAGAGCAGCGAAAGGGGTGCGGGGCCGGGTTCGCGCCGCCGGCCGTTGGTTGGCGTGGTTCGCGCCGCCGGTCGCTGGCCCATCGACACGGAGCACCGGCCGAGCGGTCGGTCCATGGGCGCAGAGTACCGAGCGGGCGCCGGGCGGACACCTTACTTTGCCTAAGGATTCGGAAACCGCTTGACATATTTATAATGGTAGTATAAAAATAAGACAATCGTGTGTCAAGTGAAACGAGCAGGAAATCTTTCGGTTGGCGGCGAGCGCCGACGAGCGCCGACGAGCGCCGACGAGCGCCGAACGGAGCATCCGCCAGAACGCGCGCCGCCGGGCATTCGTTGGCGTAACACGTGCCGCCGGCCGTTGGTTGGCGCGGTTCGCGCCGCCGGCTGATCGGTGGCGCATAGACGCAGAGCACCGGACGGCTGCTGGCCCTTCGACACAGAGCACCGGCTGAGCGGTTGCCTCGTCACCCAGAGCAACGGCTGAGCCGTTGGTCCGCAGGTGCAGGGCAGCGAGCGGGCGCGGACGTCTGGCAGATATCGTTCTTGCCCATTTGGCCGACATTTCGGAAGAAGCCGCTTGACATAGTTATACTGGTAGTATAAAAACTAGTCAATGGTGTGTCAAGTGGTTCAGGCTGGGTATCTATATTTCGCTGGCGTGTCCGTGTGGTGTTGGAGCATCAGCGCGGCGCTCGATCCAGCCGATCGTGCTCTATGCAAGCGATCGCGCTCGATGCAACCGATCGTGCTCGATCCAGCCCGTCGCGTTGGAGCATCTGCACGGCGCTGGAGGTTACCCATCGCGATGGAGTATCCACTATTGCACCGGAATATTCCGATCGCACCGGAGCATCGCATGACAGTCGAGTATCCACATGGCGATCAACTTTGCGCCTATGGGCGAACAACGATATTGGCCCACGTTTGGCATTCGCCATGATTCAGAGTCTGAATGCAGCGATCTGCTGCTTGTCCCACAAGATTGGTTCAACTCTCTCGGCGGCGACGAGTGTGAGCCCGGTACGACCGGTACGACCGGTACGACCTGAACGATTCTTGCCATCATCTGAACGATAAAGGAGCGTCCCATGACAGCCCAATCAACCTCAACACCCGCAGATCTATCAGCGCGGGCGGCTGTATTGAACTATAACGGAGGCTTGACCTGCGCGGTGCATGTCAGCGATATCGATAAGTCGATCGCGTGGTATCAAGACGTGCTTGGCTTCAAGTTGATGTATCACATCAAGGAAATGGGATGGTGCGAGATGGCCACTCCTGTGGCTCGCGTGCAGCTGGGGCTTTCGCAAGTCGAACAACCCAAGGTGACCGGCGTGACGCTGACTTGGGGTGTCAAAGACATCGAATCCGCGCGCAACACACTCGAGGCGGATGGTGTACGATTCGACGGGCCGACGCAAGAAATCCCCGAAATGGTCAAACTGGTCACTTTCTACGATCCGGATGGCAATACCTACATGTTGTACGAGAGCCTTTCTAACGAATTGCCGGGGTGAATGAGGGTTGTTGGTAATTGGTAATCGGTAGTTATTGGAGAATGAAAAGGAGAGTCTCATGAACATTGCAGCGAACCTTCTCGGAGCGGTTGCGTTGTGCGCAGCGACTGGTGCAACTCCACACGACAGCGCGGCCGAGGCTGGCAACGACAGCCCCTCGGTCACGGCGGAAGATGCTGCTGCCGCGTATGCGCGATTCAAGAATCTGGCGGGCGAGTGGGTCGGCAAGAGCACCAAGGGTTGGACGGATCGCGAGTCGATCAGTGTCATCGCACGCGAATCGGCGGTGATGGTCATCTCGAATTTCGAGGCACATCCCGATGAGACCATGGCCACGATGGTGCATTTGGATGGTGATCGATTGATGCTGACACACTATTGCGTCGCGCGCAACCAACCTCGACTTGAAGCCACGTCGATCGAGGATGATGGTCGAACGATCACGTTCGCCTTTAGCGATGGAACGAACCTGCCGTCGCGTGACACTGGACATATGGACAAGGCGATATTTCGATTCGTCGACGACACGCATTACAGCTCGCGATGGACGTTCTATCAGGACGGCCAGGAGAGTTGGATGGAAGAGATTGTTTACCAGCGAATTGCCGAGGAACGATCGTCCGCAGATGACAGCAATAGTTCAGGCTCAGCGCGTATCGGTTTTGACGGCGGCTTGACCTGCGTCATTCAGGTCAGTGATCTATCCGCGTCCAAAGCGTGGTATCAGCGCGTGCTCGGTTTCGAGTTACTGTTTGAACTGCCGGAACAGTTGTTTTGTGAACTGGCAAGCCCGGTTAATCGCGTCACCGTTGGCCTCTCGCAGGTCAACGACTTCAAGACCGGCTCGAGTACAACATTGACGTTCGGCGTAAACAAAATAGAGACGGCACGATCTAAATTGGAAAGCGAAGGCGTTCGGTTCGACGGTCCGACGGAGGAGATTCCCGGCATTGTGAAGCTCGCGTCTATGTTTGATCCGGACAACAATCGACTGATGTTATATGAGAGTCTGGAAGACCAGAACTAACGCCGCCAATTGCCGAGATTATCAGTTCCCCTCGCCGAGGACTGGCGCGGCCACGACCGCTGGCGGGAAATCGCGTCCTCCTTGAAGCGGCTCAACCTTCTGACTTGCTTGAGCGGAGCTTCAGCCCCTCGATAATCGCGGCTGCGTTGGCGCGACAGTCCTCCTCGGTCCGTCCAGTCGCTATGGCGATCTTGTACCCATTGTCATCATAGATCGACAACTCGTACTCGCCGGCAATCTGGATGATCCTTACTTGGGCGTTCCAAGGGTTCTTGTCCATGCGAAGTCTCCACGAGACCCGAGTGTCATCGAAAGCTAAGTACGCCGGAACTATGTTTGGACACCTGCAGCCAACAGATGCCTCGGTCCTACCGAGGCCGTAAGTGCTCCGAGTGGTTCATCGATTCCCCAGAAGGGCGCGGTGAATTGGCGAACATACCCCGACTTCTCATTAGAAGCTTCGCTCGTCACAGTACTCAACTCAGCTCCCGTTGTCCGAGACTTCACCATGCGCCCGGGAGAGCAGGCCGACCGGTACAGATCGTCTTGGGTCTGACCGGCCGGCTGTGCCCTTTGCCGCATGGATATCCGATTGTCGTGTCACTCATGAACTCCTTTGCACCTGGAAGTTCCTTATGCATCGGCGTGATTGTTCGTGCAAACACAGTTTGTCTTCGAGAACCAGAGGCCAGTCATTGATTCACTCCGTTGCTGCGCGCGGTAGCGCCCAACTACTTGGTCAACTATTTGGTCAACTATTTGGTCAACTACTTGGTCAACTACTTGGTCAACTAGTTGACCAACATACCGCTCAGGCTTTTGGCAGTGTTTCTGCGCAGCAGAATCCCATGCAAATGATTATCTCGTGCGTTTTGGGGCATCAACAAGCTTGCTGCGTTCTCCCAACTGCGCAGGCGTGACTATTGGCACCGATTGACGCCGATCGCCTCATTCTGAATTGCCTTGGCAAGTCTTCCGCGCATGCTGTGAGCAAGCGGTTGCTGAACCGTCAACGACCCTCGCCGCCTCCGTCGGCCGCGGAGGGTGATCGATTCGCTCAAATAGGGAGAGAGAGGATGAAATCTTTAGGAATGGCTCATGGAGCCGCGACGCTCGCGGCGTGTGTGCTGGTGGGTTTGACCGCTTCAGGGCACGCGGCTCGATTGAATCCGATGCTGTACTCGACGGCCGGCGCGGCTGCTTTTTCGGATCCATTGTGCGATTTAGCAAACGAACTCGTTGATTTGATATGTGGCATGTCGGCAAGCGACGGCATCGACCAGCTTACCGAGGGCTTCATCGATGCCGTGGACCGGGGCACCTGGGGCGACCTGGAGCCGCTCATCGCCAGTGCCAATGCCAAGCTCGACCAGATATTCGATCCTGTCGTTACGCCGAGCCTGGATCCTGTCGACGCCGGTGCCGATGCCCCGCTGATCGACCCTTCTTTCATGACCACCGAAGCGATGGGCGATGACCTGTGCGAACGCGCAAAGGCAGCAAGGGACGAGATCTGCTCGTCCTACCCCAATAATGAGACGGCAGGCTCACTCTGGCATCAGATGCGCTGGCTGCTCGATGATCTTGAGGAGCAGGCCCGCCCTTGGTAGCCGCTCGCCTTACCGCTGAGGGTTCGTACCGACGCCTCCGTATCACACCTGGTGAGCCCGAGCAAGCTACGTTCTCGCGCGCCTCAATGCAAGAGACTCCAGCACAGTAGGCGATCGCGTCGTTGTTGCGGTTTCGCGGGTGGAGCAAGGAGGTGGGCGAGAGGTGGTTGAATCTACTTCGCGCCCACCGGTGCGGCCCGTGGAAGGCTAATCTCTGTTCGTTGCCTCGGGGGCATCTCGGCCACCAATCTCGGAGTCTGTAAGTTGCTGCAGCGCGGACCGCACGCCGCTGAGGTCTACGTCGGAGCCGTATGCGTCTGAAATCAAGGACACGATCGTATCCATACGTTGTTGGCGGAGGCGCGTGGCGAGCTCACCGTCTCGACCTGCAACTGCCGTGGCAATCTCGGAAGACGTGTCAAGGAGGGCGAGGGCTCGGTCGTAGCGACCAGTCTCTAGGAGACCGGCCACTACCTCTAACTGAGACGTCATGACCCGACCAACACGCTCTTGCCACGCCTCAATCTCCTCGCGCCGGTTGCGCTCCGTCGCCGCCAATTCCCCCTGCTGCTGGGCGATCAGTCTGTTCTTCTCGGCGATGTTGTAATATCGAGCGGCGCCTACCCAACCGGCGGAACTAACGATTACAACAGATACGAGGCCCGCGAGTGGTATGCCGATCCAAAGCGAGATGCCCCTCCGCCAGCGGCGCTGCCGAGTGGGTTGAGCCGGTTGATTGCCTAATAACGTTGCCTCGATACCTTCGGCAAACTGTGCGATGTGTTGTTGAGCGTCAGGAGCAAGTAGCGTTCGAACCGCCCTCACTTCCGGTGCTAGCTTCTGCGCATCATTCCTCGTGGTGGAGGCAATCACCTGTTGCCGGACATCTTGGTCTTGGCGCTGATCGGAATTGTGCATTTTAGTCATGATCCTTTTGGTTGAACCTATCCGCGTTTCGAGGCCTCAATAGCTTCCAGAAGTTGCCGATAGAGTCCCCGAGGATCAATTTGTGTCGGGTAGTGCTCGGCGTTATATCCCCAGCTCGTCAGGAAAGATTTTACTTCGTCCGGCAATTCCGGATCGAGCGACAGCGCCATGAGCGTTATGATCGCACGTTTGCGCCCCCTGGGGCCGTCAGGAAATGCCTTTGCAGACTCCCGCGCCAGCGCCATTGGAATCTCATTCAGGGACACCCGCCCTTTCTTTGCAGAACCACAGCGCGGCACATGGGGTTGTTTCTCCGCCATTGCACACATTGTATTGGAATCATCTCGGCTTTGTTGGCCAACCGTTTGTCCGGATTCTTGAGCAAAGCGGTGTACAAGAGCCAAGCGGTGTTGATGGCTGGGCGGTGTCGTAGATTCAGACAGCGAGTCGCTTCAGCCGAGGGGGTAGCGACTTGTCGAGCCAGCCTGTTGTATCAGAGAGTTACGGCGTTTTGCCACGACACCGATGTTGAGGTAACGCAACACTTAGATGGATAATCATCGCTCATCGTCTCTTGGTTCACTGGCATGGATTTTGTATCCTTGGCTGGTGGAGGCGATGAAAGATGGTGGCAAGAGCGTGTAGTCCCCTGTTGGGGATAATGCTGGTCTTGGTCGGAGCGGGCTGTGCTACATCCTCGCAAAGGCCGAATTCGCAGGCCGCCGCGTGGGGATCAGTCTCACCGAGCTTGGTCATGCCGGGCATGAGGCTGGGCGGTACCTTCGCGGCGGGTTCAACCGTCTCCGGAGACGCCAGCGGGTGGGAATACAGCCGCAACGACGATCGCCTCAGCGTGGGTCATGTGCCTCCAGCGTCCCAGGTTGACTACCTCGAAGTCGAGACACGTGAGCGATTGCGGATCGACAACGGCCGACCTCAAGACCATTCGATCACGCGAATCCATTCGATTCGGCGGCGACTGAAGCGGTAAGCCAGCCCTTTCCGCCATATTGTCCACAATCCATACAAGGTCCCAGTCGAGCCTGGTGCTATTTCGCTAAGGTCTTGTGCTTTGCGAACTTGTTCTTGACAGCGATGTAACGGGCCGCGATACTTGACTGTGTAAGCTGGGTTAGTTGGATACACAGGAGCAGGACTCGCGATTTATTAGTTTTTAGGCAGCCGGAAGTTGTCCACGGATTGCTGTTGGGTTGCCGAGAGCACAATTGCAGGGGGGCTGCAAGCCATGCCGACGACGACCAAGAAGGACCTCATAGATCGGATCGCTGAAGAGACGCAACAAAAGCGAACCGTGGTCAAGAAGACAATTCAGAGTTTTCTGGACAACGTCATTCTTGAGTTGCGCCAAGGCAATCGCTTGGAGTTTCGAGACTTTGGCGTGTTCGAGATCAAGCATCGCGCCGCGAGAATGGGTCAGAATCCCAAGACGCTGGAGCGCGTTCCCGTTCCGGCCAAGAAGACTGTGAAGTTCAAGGTCGGGCGCCTTATGAAGGACGCCTTGGAGAACGACGGCGAGCTTCATTCGGACTACCACGAGCGAGCCTCCGCCACGATCGGTGTGACGGCTGATTCGAGCCTTTCATAGATTGATCGCCCTGATACCACGATTCAAGACGGTGTGGAACAACTGACGTTCGCTCGATCCCGGTTCGCCGGCCGGGGAGGATTTACGGCTCACGGATGAGCGCTACCACTTCCCACATCTCCTCTACGGCTCAATCATCACCTCAGGATGCACCAAGCCGCTCCCAGCAAAAGGTCGCGCGGCTGTTGGAGCAACTGCCGCCGCACGCGATCGAAGCTGAGATGTGTCTGCTGGGCTCGATCATCATTGAGCCGGGCGTGCTGGGCGACGTCACGCTGATCATTCGTCAGGGTGAAGAGTTCTACAAGCCGGCCAACGGCGCGATCTTCGACGCCATGGTCGAACTGTACGACAAGCACGCGTCGCTGGACGTGGTGCAGCTTCACCAGTTGTTGGTGGATCGCGATATTCTCGAGTCGGTCGGCGGGCAGGAATACCTGGTCGAGCTGGCCAGCTCCGTTCCCAGTGCCCACAACGCTGAGCAATACGCTCGATTGGTTCGAGAGAAGGCCATCGTACGCCGACTCATTGAACAGGCCGGGCAGATTCTCCAGGACGCCTACTCCAGTCGTGATGATGCGGCGTCACTTCTGGACGAGGCTGAGCATCGCATCTTTTCGATCGCAGAGCACTACGAACATCGCGACATCGAATCGCTGCGCTCGATCGTGGACGAGTTGGTCAAGGAGATGGAAGCCAGAGAAGGGCGACCGGCCAGCGGGGTGTTGACGCATTACGCCGACCTTGACGAGTTGACCGGGGGATTTCAGCCCGGCGACTTCATTATCATTGCCGGCCGACCGTCGATGGGGAAGTCCGCAATTGCTTTGAACATCATCGAGAACATGGCCTCACACGGCGATCCCGTGGGACTGTTCAGCTTGGAGATGAGTAAGCGCCATCTCGTCGAGCGACTCCTGGCCGGTCGCGCCGGCCTGGACCTGCACCGCATCCGTCGCATGATGCTGACCACGGACCAGTGGATTCGGCTTCAGACGGCGTGCGGTGACCTGAGGGAAGCGCCGATCTTTGTTGATGATATGGGCGCTTCAACGCTGCTTCAGATTCGCGCGCGAGCCAGGCGAATGGTGGCCAAACATTCAGTCAAGGCGATCTTCGTCGACTACATTCAGTTGATCACGTCCGGCGGGCGGCCGGAATCCCGTCAGATGGAGGTAAGTGAGATCAGTCGGGGGTTCAAGGCGTTGGCCCGGGAATTGGAGATCCCGGTGGTGGGTTTGAGTCAGCTGAATCGATCGCCCGAGCAGCGCGAAACACACCGACCACGGCTGAGTGACCTGCGTGAATCCGGTTCATTGGAGCAGGATGCCGATGTTGTGTGCCTGTTGCATCGCGAGGAGTATTACCACCAGGGTGAAGAGCAGTGGCTGCGCGATAACCAGGAAAAGGTAGGCGTGGCAGAGTTGATCATCGCCAAACAGCGCAACGGCCCGACCGACACGGTCAAGCTTTCATGGAACCAGCAGTCCACGCGGTTCAACGACTTCTCAGGGCGAGATGTTCCCCAGGAGTACGTCGAATCCAAACCCGGATCGCCGATGGATACGGCCCCATACTCCAATAGCGCCGATGACATTCCGATCTAAGGCGCAGCCGTCGATGAACCGGCGAGTTCACGCCAGACCGAGAAGGTCATATACACGATATACATCACCAGCAAAACGCCCCCTTTAGCGCGGCTGATCCTGCGACTTCTGGTCATGGCAAACGGCAGCAGCATGATTGTAATCACGTTCATCGCAGCAAGATCCCAAAGACCCCATTGCTGCGGCACCTGAACAGGGGCGATCACAGCCGTCACCCCAAGCACCAATAGCAGATTAAAGATGTTCGAGCCGACGATGTTGCCCACCGCCAGGTCATCGTGCCCCTTGCGCACAGCGATGACACAAGTTGTCAATTCAGGCAGGCTGGTGGCGACGGCAACGATCGTGAGTCCGATCAGCGACTCACTCCACCCAAGCGAACGAGCGACGGATACCGCACCGATCTCCGTCGCCTTGCCTCCGACCAACAGCGCCGCGAGTCCAACGACGAATAACAACCAAGCGACGCCCAACGAGGCGTGGCTTTCCTTCTTGGCAGTCTCTCCCAGTTCGGCGACAAGCGGGTCAGCAGCCTCGCGCTTTCCCATGCGATACCAGCCGATGGTAAAGAGGCTGAAGCCGATCAACATCAATGCGGCCTCGTAACGATCAAACGATCGTCCGTCGCCCCGCAGACTGAACCACGCCAGGCAGAGTATCGCCAGCGATACCACAATCAGCCAAGGCAGTTCCTTGGTCACGACACGCCCATGGACGACCAACGGTGCAAACAGGGCCGTGACACCGAGGATCAGGCCGATGTTGGCGATGTTGGAGCCGACGATGTTTCCAAAGCTCAGCTCGCCGTGGTTGTTCAAAGCAGCGATGACGTTGAAGAAAAGCTCCGGTGCGCTCGTGCCGAAGGCGACGATGGTGAGGCCGATGACGAGGGTGGACCAGCCCATTCGCCGAGCGATTGCAGCAGCGCCGTTGACCAACCAATGACCACCGCTGAGCAATACGAGCACGCCCACGCCCAGAATCATCAAGGCGGCAAGCGGGTTTTCTGCGAATTGCTCGATCGATTGGAGCATGACAAGGCCGACGATTGTAGTTGCCGTGAGTCGTGTGATGTTGCCAGCCAACGTGTGGCAACCAGCGAAGCGCTCTAGACTGAATGTTTGTTTACCATTGAAGTAACGCCCCGGCATGTCCCCACCGGACCAAAATGAGACCCTCCAAGCGACACTGCGCCGCGCCGCAAATGGCGATGAACAGGCGTGGCGAGAACTCGTTAGCGCCTATTCCGCCCGCGTGTTCGGGCTGATTCGGGCTCAATGCGGCAACAATGACCTGGCTGAGGAAATCACCCAGTCCACGTTTTGCACGCTCGTCATCAAGATCGACCAATACACTGAGGTGGGACGATTCGAGTCGTGGCTCTTTCGAATCGCGATGAATCGGCTCCGCGACGAAATGCGCCGCCGAAAGCGCCAGGCCAACCCCGTGCAGGACGATGCGCTGGCGGGGCTGGCCGGAGCTGGGGACTCGCCTAACCAAGCCGACGAAGCCGATACCGATGAGCTGCGAGCCCTGCGGACGGCTATGGTCCGGTTATCGGCCGCGGATTTGCAGGTGATTCAGCTGAGGCACTATGGCGGGCTCAGTTTTGCCCAGATCGCACAGGTGCTTGGCCAACCGCTCGGGACGGTCCTGGCCCGCCAGCACCGAGCCCTGAAAAAGCTACGTCAGCTGATGGGGGCGGATGAGGCGGAATCTTGAGTGTGAGGGGCAATGGATCAGCCGGTAGGGCGTTTGATAGGTGGAATGACTATGTCGCATAGCCCAGACTCCTTTGATTCCGAATCGATGGCCCGTGATGTGTCGCCCGACCTGCATGCGGTTGACACCATGCTGGGACGGCAGGCCCGCAGCTTGCGAGTCCCAGCCGGGCTGATCGATCGGGTTTTCCACGCCTCGGTGGCGTTCCTGCCAGGCAGAGCCCATAGTCCGCAGATCGAGGTCGTGGCCAGGATTGGGATTCGCCACTCTTGGTGGAGTCGGGCTGCCCTTGCGGCGTCGATTGCCCTGGCTTGCACGGCCTCGCTTCGCATCGTGCATTCACCCAGCTTGCTTCAGCTGGTTTCGGGTATCGACACCCAGATTCAGCCGGTGTACCGCCAGGTCGTGGGAACTACGCTCAGCGACATGGAGCATCTTCTCGTGACGCGCGAGATGACGATTGACGATTTGGATATGGATATGTCGCTACTCGCCGCTGATTTGGATATGTAAACGGCTCAGCCATGCACGGACTCTGAGATGATCAAGCTCGCCTCCATCATTGCCGCAAGTAGCGTTCTGGCGTTCCTGGCTTCCAGCCCCACCCAGTCGCCCGACCAAACTGCCGAGCCCGCTTCAACGCAGGAAACCGTCACCGATCAGTCTGATGCGGCAGCAGATCAGACTAAGACCGCCGACCAATCCCCATCGTTGAGCGAGGCGCTGTTGTCCGTGCCCAGTGCAGGAAAGAATCCGAATCGCTCGTTTCGTGATCCGGACCTCGGTCGTGCCGCTCTTCGCGATCCATTGGGGCGACCTCACCGCAGTGCGGTGGACAAATTTACACCTGAGTTGATCGAGCAATGCCTTGAGGTTGCCCGCGAAGTGAAGCCGCAGTTAGCCGCTCGCTTGGAACGACTTCGACGCGACAGCACGGAAGTGCAGTTCGAACAAGCATTGCGCCGCAGGGCCCGGTACCTGATCAGCCTGGTGCACTTGCGTGATCGCAACCCCGGTTTGTATGACCTCAAACTGCGGGAATTCCGAACAAGCGAGCAGATCCAGCAGATCACCCTACAACTTCACGAAGCGCTCAATACCGGTAGCACCGGTCAGATTGAGCCGTTGAAAATCGAGCTTCATGACCTCGTTGCGCTTCAGGCCAGCCAATCCATCGAGGCTCACGCCCGATACTTGCTGCGAATCAAAGAGCATATGGAGGCGCTCGAGCAACAGATCGAAGCCGAAGGAAGCAACTTCCAGCAAACCGTCGAGCAGCGCTTCCAAGAAATCCTCGACCGGATCAAGTCCTCGTCGCCGAACTCCACCGAGCCGACCTCCGGCTAATACCCTTCAAGCGAACGACAGATCGAATCGCCTACGGCGCGATCGAACTTGCCCTAGTATAGCGGCACGATGGCGCGCGCCGGGCGGAATTCGAGCCGAACGATGGGTTGGCTGGGCGGCGGTGTCCTAGCGGTCATGGTGCTGGGATGTCTGGCGACGCTGCCCTATACATTGGGCAAGTCCTCCCCCGCGCAAGACCAGGCAGCGATTTTCGCACGGCGCTACGAAGCCGGCAACTTCGATCACGCGCTGCTTCCACCGTTTTGGGCGACGCATCGAACTGATGAACAACAACGGTTGGATTCGGCCCGCGAAAAGGACGGTATCGCGCCACGATCCCTGCTCGGAACCGATCGTTTTGGACGCAGTCTGTTCATTCGTTGCCTCACCGGCGGCGGGATAAGTCTCGGTATCGGCCTGGCGGCGGCAGCAATCGCGGTCATCATCGGGACCGTCTACGGCACTACAGCGGCGTACCTAGGTGGGCGCGTTGATGCCACGATGATGCGCATCGTCGATGTACTGTTCGGCCTGCCCTACATCTTGCTCGTCGTTTTGCTCGCAGTGGCAACGGACGGGTTGCTGCAACGAGTGGGGCGCGATCTCAGCCCAGCACTGGGACAACTCATCAATGTCATTACACTCCTGGTCGCGATCGGCGGGATAAGTTGGCTGACCATGGCCAGAGTTATTCGCGGGCAAGTGCTCAGCCTCAAGCAGCAACCGTTCATGGAAGCGAGTCGCGCGATCGGTGCGCCGCTTCGCCGTCAGTTCGTGCATCACCTACTTCCCAACCTGATGGGGCCGATCATTGTTTACGCCACGCTAACGGTTCCCGCTGCGATTCTCTCCGAATCGTTCCTCAGCTTCCTGGGAATCGGGGTCAAGGAGCCGCTGCCAAGCTGGGGAAACCTCGCCGCAGACGGACTCAATGAACTGAACATCGTGCGCGTCAGATGGTGGCTGCTCTTGTGGCCATGCCTGTTCATCGCCGTGACCTTAGTGTCGCTCAACTTCCTCGGCGAACGCCTACGCGAAACCTTCGACCCCAAATGGCGCTCGCGCGGGTAGGGAATGAAACTACAGATGCACACAGATGGGTAAGCGGTGCAAGGGGTCAAGCTTGCAGAACCCACATGCCGGTTCCGATTCCCGTACCATATGAACGCTCAACTGTGCGGTGAATCCTAGGAAACAGGCCATGAGTGGATCGACAAGCGCAATTACAGTCGTAGATAAGCGCCCTTGGGAGTATCGGTGGAAGATCATCAGGCCGCTCAGCAGTGGCGGACAAGGTCATACACATCTGGTCAAAGACGATCAGCACAGCACCGAGGCTGTTCTAAAGGAACTGCGAAACAACAAGAGCCAGCAAGCGCGTGCGAGGATGGCCAAAGAGGTAATCAACCTTCGCATTCTGTATCAAGCAGGAGCCAAAGTACCGCAGATTCTCGATCACAACACGCAACGATTCGAGGACCTCGTTCATCGGCTGTTCTTTGTTATGGAACATATTGAGGGTGACGAACTGTCGACGATTGTCGCGAAGGATAGCGGACTGCCACTCGACATCTCCCTCGCTCTGGTGGGCGATTTGTGCCAGACGATCAAAAGAGGGATTTCGGAAGGTATTCATCACCGCGATCTCAAACCGGAGAACATCATTGTTAGGTCTGTTGAGCCTGTCGATGTCGTAATCGTTGACTACGGGTTATCTTTTAATGAAGAGGAAGACACGGGTCTTACAAAGAACAGTGAGACTATCGAAAGTCCCTTCCTTACGCTGCAGGAGCGACGTATACCGGGCGGGGACCGCCGAGATCCGCGTTCAGATCTCGCAGCTGTTTGTGGGATTCTCTATTATTGCGTAACAGCGCTACCACCGGCGTTACTACACCCCGCACCGCATCGACGAGCCGGTGGCTCCGTTCGCGAGAAGCTTGACGACGAAATACAAGCAGCCGCGCTCGAGTCCTTTCTTGATCGCGGACTTGCAGCGGACCCTAACGATCGATTTCAGTCTATTGACGAACTCGTACAGAGATTAGACGAGGTAGTAAGGCCGCTGGCTCAGAAGCCGCTCATGAAGCCGTCGGAGTACGCCAAAGAGCTGGATCGGGAGATTCTACAATCGGATCGCGCATCCCAACTCGCCAGGTTTGCTGAGCACGCCAATCGCGTAGTCAACGTGATAACGAGCGAAGCGAATAAGTGGGGTGCGGTAATCACTCCCTTTGGTTTTACGCGAGTCAGCCCCAATGATCGACTTAAACCTCCGCTGCAGGTTCCTTCAGATCTTGATCCAGTTTCGATTACCCCTCTTCGATTCGATGTAAGTCACCAAGCACATCCCTTTGTACAAGGTTTTGTTTACAGAGTGTTCGCACGTGGTGGTGAGTGCGGGCTATTTCGCATCTCGCTCTCGGGACCAGGAAATAATTCCCAAACAGGAGCGATCGTACAAGTTGGCGAATGGGAGAATGTGTTCTGGTGGAACGGCCTATCAACTCCTAGTGATCAAGTTGCGGCCGATGATTTTCAAGCCAGTTTGAATAACGCGATGGCCACTATCAAACGCGCAATCGACGCGATCGACGCATGAGTATCCCCTGGGATGTATCGCTCCATGGTACAACGAAACGCCGCTAGGTAATGAAGGGCGCGTCTTGATCGATCGAACTTCCCTCTGCGATGTGTCCTCAGTGCCTACTACCCCCGTTCATATTCGGGGTGGGCGTCTCGCCTCTCCGAGCCGCGCTTCGCTTACAATCCCGCCATGAGCCGAGTACCTCAAGACTCCAAGGATGTTACGACACAGATTCGTCAATCTGAGCATGAGAAGAAGGTCTGGCGGGCCGAGGCGAAGGCACAAGGCGTGAAACTGTCCGCTCTTATCCGCCATGCGGTCAACCAATATGTTGCTCGCCGAAAGAAATCTCGTAAATAGCCCTTGCATCACCAGTCGCATTCAGTACAATTGTCATGACATTGTGTCCTAAAGAGGCCCCCGCGATGATTGGGTCATCCGGGGGCGTGTACCGAACTCACATAAGGAGTCCGATCATGACGAGTATAGGAACAAGAAAGCAATCAGCGGCCAGGGATCAGCAGTCAGCGGGAAATGGGAGGGGGAGGCAAGTCGTTGGAAGACAGGAGTTTGTACATCGAGAAGACCCTCACCCTAGCCCTCTCCCGGGGGGAGAGGGGACGAGAGAATTGCCGCCGAGGTCGTCAGCGCTCGATGATTGGCCGAGGCATTTGGTCAATGACGAAGCGGTCTACTCGGGGTGTTACGACGTTTGCCGAGTCGACACGACATCGCTATCCGTGCTCGTGGGAACGTGGCTGCACACGTATTGGTCGTTGATCGCAACACTTGAATCAACGGTGTCCATGCCTTTGCCGCCTTTGTATCAACGCACAGCTGAGGATTTCGGGCGCGGCATCATCGAGGGTCTTAAGAAACAAGCGGAGGTCACGCCGGGCGTGGCGCGATTGTTACTGCGCTTCGTCGAGAAGTTCCTGCCGTACATCGACTGGCAGGTTGCGATCGCACACTGTGAAGCGGAGGATACCGCAGAGGCGGAAGAGAACTATGAGAGGATCATCTTCAAGGACCCGGTGTTCTTGCCGGTGATCGATCTTCGCAGTCTCAAGGCCGGCCAACGACCGACCGCTGCATAAACCGCCGCCCCCGGAATTTCCCGCCCCCCGGGCCCCGGCCCCCGGAATAGACCAATCACCCAGGGAAGTGACTTCTAAAGTCCTCCCTGGGTTTTCACTCCCCCATCCGTGTCCATCTGTGGTGAAAGAAGGCTGGAGGACTGAGCGGCGGCACGAGCGCGCGCATGCAAGACAGAATAACGCGAGGGTCGCCTCGGAATTTTAGAAACATTTTCCCGCCTGGTGAGCCGCTAAGCCGCGTTCTATGGGCTGACTTACCGAGACGGCGTCCCTGGCGCGCACACAGACTGCCGTGCCTCCTTCAATAGAAGGAGTTCTCGTTCCATGTTTTCATCTTCGATCCTGACATGTCAATTTCCGGGGGCGCGGCAACTCTGGCGCGCACAAACTAATCCCTATCTCGCTCAGAATCTCGCGCGCGCCGATTTGCCGCCCCCCCGGAAACGTCATCCTTCACCCCTCAAGGTACACTGCCCACCATGACCAGCGTCCAAGCGCAACCAACCACACCCGGTATGACCAAACCTGCACCATTGCTTGCGATTGACGATCTAGCGATTTCGTTTGACACCGCTGATGGAAACGTACAAGCGGTCGATGGTCTGAGCTTGACGATTCATCCGCGTCAAACCCTTGCTCTGGTCGGTGAGTCCGGCTGCGGGAAATCCGTCACGGCGCTGGCCATTTTGCAACTGATCGATCAGCCCCCTGGAAGTATCGATCGCGGTTCGATTGTCTTTGACGATCGCGATCTGTTGCAGTTCAGCGAGAAACAGATGCTGAAGGTGCGCGGCAAGGAAATCGCCATGATTTTCCAGGAGCCGATGACGAGTCTGAATCCGGTCTATACCGTCGGCGACCAAATCCTCGAAGCGATACTCCTGCACCAGGATGTGAACAACAAAGAGGCGGTCGCAATTGCGATTGCCGCGATGAACGATGTAGGGATTCCAAACCCTAAGCAGCGACTGAGCGATTACCCGCATCAATTTTCGGGCGGGATGCGCCAGCGTGTGATGATCGCCATGGCCCTTGCTTGCCGACCTAAGTTACTGCTTGCAGATGAACCGACAACGGCTCTTGATGTCACTATCCAAGCACAGATTCTCAAACTGCTCAAGGAACTTCAGCGCGAGCGATCAATGGCGGTGATGCTGATTACCCACGATCTGGGCGTGGTCGCTGAGAACGCCGACGTCGTGTGCGTGATGTATGCAGGCCGGGTTGTTGAATACGCCAACGTCTTCGATCTGTTCGCTAAGTCGTATCACCCCTACACGCGCGGATTGTTCGCATCGATTCCAAAGATTGGTGAGACCAAGCATCGTCTTGCGACGGTCGAGAAAATTGTCAATGATCCGCAGGAATACAAGAAGCTGCCGGGGTATGACAAGGGTGTTGTGCCGTGGTGGCTGACGCCCCCGGATGATGTCGCTTGGTCTGGCGACGGTGGTAACCACGTGCTCCACGAAGTCGAGCCGAACCACTGGGTTGCATGTCGAGGCACGGACTTCTTGGCCGGGCAATCATCACGTCGTCCCGACATCAAGTTTCGGCGATCGTATCCGTAACGCCAAGACGTCTGGGCGCCATCACTCGCCGGTCGTCGTATGCGCGGAGGTGTGCTTGGGCTCGGTATCTTGGAGGATGGCATAGCCGACGTGGGTGAGGCAACTGTTGATGCGCTTAAGGTGTGTGAGCAAATCAAGGTGAATCGCACTGGTCTCATAGGCCTCAGTGAGTCCGGCATTGAGCCGCGCAAAGTGCCGATCGCGAAGCTCGTGTTCGTACTGGTTGATCCGCTCCTTGTGGCGAAGCAGTTGTTGAGCGAGCTGACGATCGCGCGTGGGAAAGGCGTTCTCCGCGATGTGGAAGTTCTCGCGCACCTTGTTGTAGAAATCTTCGAGTTCTTTCTTGCCATCTTCCGAGAACGTCGCCCCGAGACGAATCTTCTTGAGAATCAGTTCGCTGATGTTCTTGTCGATGATGTCGCCGATGGTTTCCAACTCACTGAGGTATCGCAATTGGCGCATCTGCTCGATAGCGTCGTACTGCTCAGCTTCATCACGCGCAAGGCGAGTGAGGAACCGTTTTATTTCCGTATCGAGCAAATCGACTTGATCGTCGCGTTCGCTGACTTGCCGGATGAGCTGTTCGTTATTGGTCTTGAAAGCGATCCAGGCGTCAGTGAGCATTGCACTGACGATCTCGGACATGTGCATGATCTCTCGAAGCGACTGGCCCATTGCCAACGCGACCCCACCGATCGGACCACCGGTGATGTACCGCGGCCCGAACGCCCCATTCTTGCCCGGGGCTGTTGTGGGTACGAGATAGGCAAACAGGGATGAGGTCAACGCGACCGTGGGCAGACCGATGATCGCGACGGCGATGTTGAAGCCCGTATGTAAACCGGCAATCGCCAAAGGGAGGATGTCGGCGGTCGGTTGCGGAAGCGCGTCCCCCACAAGTTCAAGCGCCGTCAAGACCACGGCGGCGACGATCAATTTCAGCATGAGGTTCGCCAGTGCAAGCCTTCGAGATTCGACCAGCCGCCAACCCAGAATCAGCGTGGTTATCGCAAGTCCGACGTTCGCGCCGAGAACAACTGGTGCGGCCATTCTAAAGCTGACAGCGTTGGCGGCGCTGAGTCCAATGAGCAAGCCAATGGTGGCTGTGCTTGATTGCAACAGCAAGGCAAGTAGCGCGGCGAAGCAGGCTAGGAGCAAGGCATATTGTTCGAGTTGGTCGAAGTTGATGATTGCGCTCAGGCCGGATTCCGGGTCAACCGAGCCCGCTGATGCAGCTTCGGTCATGATGCGTATGCCGAGGAATATGAACCCCAGCGCCAAGAGAACCTGGCCGATGCCCCGACTTCTCGGTCCTTGTGTGAATTGAAACAGCGCAACACCCAACAGGATGAGGATCGGCGCGGCGTGCTCGAGTCGAAGCGCAATGAGCAGGACCATCACGGTGAGCCCGATGTTCGCCCCGAGCACGCTTCCGAGCATTTGCTTGGCCGTCATGTGACCGGCTCGCACTGTCTGCACCGCAAGCAGTGATATTGTTGTGCTCGATGGAGCGACGAGCGAGACCGCCAATCCTGCCACGAACGTCCACCCGCGCTTCGAGGCGAGGCGCTGCATCCACGTGCCCAGCCGCTCGCCGAAGAGTCGATCGAGCCCTTTGCGCAGATAGCGCACGCCGAACACGAGCAGCGCGACGCCGCCGAAGATGCTGAGAATGTTGAACAAGTCCGCCATCGACTGTTTCTACGTCGGCTGTCGGCGCGGTTGGCTGGGGACTATTGGGCGATTTTCATGTTGAGAAATGGTGGGTTTGGTCAATCGGGGTCCTCAGGCATGACTCGGGCGATGAAGGCGATGTCCGTGCTGCCGGAGTCGGAGCGGAACAGCACCATCGCATAGAGCATGCCCTCGAAGCCACGGTGCGGCGTGAAGCGGACGCGGCAGGTCGTGATATCGTCGTCCTTGCGCTTGGTTGAGACCAATTCGGCGTCGGCGGCTGACGATCTGGACTGAGCTGCATAGATGCGCACGTTCTTCTTGTTGACGATGTCGACGTCGACCTCAATAGGAACACCGGCTCGTAGTGCGCCCAACTGGGCGATTTTCTCCTTGGAATACCATCCCCGCCGTTTCCGATCAGGATCAGAGCGGCTGCCCGAACATTCGTGGCGCACGCGCATGGGCAGGATCGGACAGTCGGGATGATCAGTTTCGATCGCCCACCACAGGCGCATACCTTGACAATTCCCGATGGCGCGCGGTGGAATCGTCCATTGCACGTCATACTTGTTTCGCGGATCGTCGCTTCGAGGATCAAATCCGTCCACGTAGACCGGCGGTTCGCCGTCCGTCGAGATGATCCGAAACGGCCGGCCGTCAACGGATTCGATGCGAGTTCGTCCGGTGGTTACGCCTTTCTGCGCACCGACATAAGGAGGATCGGCGCGGACGGGCATGGTGATCATGCCGTCGAGTTGGATCAGTGCGTGAAGTTGCCGACCGGCGTCGTTGAAAAACAGACGGAGCCTGGCGGTCTTCGGCCCGGGTGTGATCGGTGCATTGAACGTGGCGTGGAACGGGATCGATCCACCGGCCGGAACGATCGTGCCGGCCACATCTTGTGGTGCGGTGCAGGAACAGTCGGGCTTGGCCACGACGAGCTCGATGGGGCGAGAGCTGAGATTGCGCAACACCGTTGTGAATTCGTGCGTGGAGTTTGGCGGGATCATGCCATAGTCAAGCCCACCCGGCTCGATGCGAAGCGAGCCGACGGTTACCGGGGCTCTGGGGATCGGATCCGAAGGCGTGATCGTGGCTAGTGGTGCGATGGGGACCGGTGCCGGCCTCGCAGGCTGGTTGGTCGCTGTTTGCGCCGCTGACTGGTTCGATCCGTTGTCGCAGCCAATGAGCGCAAAGGTCAGCAACGTCGCCGAGACTCGAAGACTGTGTGCGCAGTTCATGGGAGTGGCTCGGATTCAATGTTGGCGGACTCGCCGGACAGTTTCTTCGTGAGGTATTTCTTGACCCAAGTCTCGAACGACTTTCCAGCGGCAGGATCCTTGTTACTGAACTGGACTTTTGCGATGTCATCGAACTGAATCGACACGCGTTCGGAGCCGTCTTTGGGGATCAATCGCACCGTCGATTGGTGGGTGTTCGAGCTGCAAGTGCAATCGAAGACATACCCTTGGATCGATTGGCCGGTCGATCGGCGGATGATTGTTACGTTGCCCCGGTAGTCGACCGCTGCCTTGAGAGCGCGTCGAAGGGCCTCGGCGTCCGAGTCGTCAACGATGGTTCCTGCGGCGGAAGTGGCGTCGGGCGAGATGGTGGTTTCGTCTGACATGTTTCACGGGGGTTCAGTTGGGTAGATCGGCACGGATTCTATCCCTATTGAGGGGCGAGCCGCTACGGGAGGCGGATCAGCGCAGAACGTCGCGCGCCAGAGCCTTGCTCAGAAGCTGCCGGGCAAGTTCGTAGATCTGCGAATCGGTGCTTGCCCGAGGTCCAGCCACGTTGAGGGTCCTGACCATACGCTCGTTGAGCCACGCTCGGGCAGTCTCGGCTGAGGTCGCCTCGGTGGGGTCGATGACAAGGCAGGGCTTTTCCAGGGAGCGGGCGACGCGCTGTGTTAGAGCGGCGCCGCCGGTGAGCTTGCCTTGTGCGATGATGAGCGTTGCGTCGGAATCGCGCACATTCCATTCGGTGCGTTGGGCAGGATCAGCCAAGGGGGTTTCTATGAGCGGGTATTGATCGGGGATCGGACCCTGCTCACTGGCTCGGCCTTTGGGACACCAACCGCCGCAGGTGATTCCCAGCTCGATGGCCGCGTCCAGCGCCGCCCGATCAGCACCGGTCTGTCCGCCCGAGATGATCTTGCGAATGGCGGTCATTGTTGGAGTCGGCGGTACGGTGAGGCGGTCGCATAGGCTCGGCCTGACGATTCTCTTTGCTAGTCGTCAGGGGCGCTCTCGTCAGGTCCGGGCAACTTCGCCCGCCATTCGGCGGCCTTGGTCGGGGTGTCCCAAACGTGGTCGAGGTTGATGAGCGGGTTCATTTGGACTCATCTTCCAACGCGGCCTCGTACTTGGCGAGGGCGGCTTCGTAGTCGTCGTGGCAGAGGAGCATCGGACGCTGGACTTTCAGTAGACCTGGGACTGCTATTTCTGAATCTCCCGTGAAGCGCGCACGCCGATATCGAACTGGAAGAACACGGATGCGTTCGCGAACCGGTATGAAGATCGTGCCCTCCAAGCGGGGTGGTAGAAGGATCCGCCGCGGAGATAGGCGTTCGAGCTTGCCTCTCCCCTTACCCCAGGCACCGCTCGACACAATTCCTCGACGTTGCCGTGCATGTCAAACAACCCGAAGCCGTTCGCCTGAAAGCTGCCGACCGGCGCTGTTTCGGCAAAGCCGTCGTCAAAGCTCTCTCCAGTCCCCCAAACTTCGCGATAGGGCGCCGCGGCCTTGTCCAGGACATTCGCGTAGCCCTCGAGAGATTCAGGTTCGTCCCCGGTGAACCAAGACGTCGTCGTTCCCGCCCGGGCGGCGTACTCCCACTGGCCCTGGGTCGGTACGACGAGACTGTGCTCGGCCAGCAGCTCCTTGCACATCGTAAAGCTGACCTGCTGGACCGGATGCGCCAGAGTGAACATCTCGCCAAAATGGTCCTGTCCAGGCGTACCGTAGCTTGGGCTGGCACGCCCAGACAGCCGCTCCCACTGCCCCACCGTCAGCTCGTGCCTGGCCAGGAAATACGGTCCGAGATCTTGCTCCTGCAGGTGCGTGCCCCAACCCGGAAAATACCCCGGCCGGAACCTCCCGCCCGGGATCAACACGAAGACGATGCCAGTCTCTTCTGTCACTTCGATCGATCCATCCTCGTGGTGTTCCGGAATCGGGATTTCCGCCGGATCCATGCCGGAGGACGGATCCCACGCCGAGCGCAGGTGGTAGAACTCCCAGAGCTCGGTCACGGGGTTCATGCCAATCGGAACGAGGCCAAACTGCGGCCGGAGATCAATCGGAGAGTCGGCGTAGAGCTCGCTTGCGACGATCCCATCGGCTTTCCGGATAGCCAAGCGGGCCTTTTTCCATGTGTCCGCATGGGCCGTGCTCGAGATGTCGCGCACAACCTTCGCCCAGATTAGCGCTGCATTGACTTTGGCAAGGATCCCATTTTCCGAGTCAAGGAATGCACGGAGCTCTTCTACCTGGGTTTGCAATACGTCGCTGAGGAATCGTTCCGCATCGGTCAGTCCCCTGGTCCGAGCTCGGAAGTCACCAAGACCCTGCTCCAGCCTGGACAACTCTGGGATCAGGGGTTCGGCCTCCTCCCTGATCCAATCCTCCATCACCTGGACTTTCTCCGGCCAAGCGGGATAGAAGAGTGCCTCTCTCTCCTCGGCTTGGCGCAGCCTCTCGCCAATTGCCACCAGGTCGAACTTCTCCAGGTTGGCCTGTGCCTGGACCATGAAGAACGTCGTGCCGGCCATGCCGACCAGCAGTGTGGCGAATACGCCGACTGCCGCTATCACCTGACCGCGATTGCGCCGAATGAACTTGCTCGCGCGGTACGCCGCGCTGGGTGGTCCGGCCAGGACTGGCTCGTGGCTGAGGTGGCGCCGGATATCTGCCGCGAGACCGTTGGCCGTCTCATACCGGTGCTGGCGGTCCTTCTCCATCGCCTTCATCACGATCCAGTCCAGTTCGCCGCGAAGTTGGCGGACCAGCGTTCGCGGCTCGGCGCGGCGATGCTGGGCGATGTCGGCAACGGAGGACTTTCCGTCACCCCCACCCCCAACCCCAACCCCTCTCCCGGGGGGAGAGGGGCGTATGTCGCCCATGCTGCTCAATCGCGTGCTCGGCTTCTGGGGCTCCTCGTCACGAATGATCCTCTGAATGTCAGCCAGCGCCGCCTTGCGCAGCGTCCTCGGATCGAACGGCAGCGCGCCGGTCAGAAGTTCATAGAGCAGCACGCCCAGAGAGTAAATATCACTGCGGGTGTCGATATCCTGGGCCGTCATCTCCGCCTGCTCGGGGCTCATGTACTCCGGCGTGCCGATGAGCTGGCCTTGCTCCGTAAAGAGCGTTTTCTCCGTGAGCTTCTGGTGCAGTGCCTTGGCCACGCCGAAGTCGATCACCTTCGGCACGGCGCTGCCTTCCTTCGCCGACACGAGAACGTTGCTCGGCTTGAGGTCGCGGTGGATGATGCCTTTTTGATGCGCGTGCTGTACAGCGTCGCAGACCTGTGTGAACAGAGCTAGGCGCTGCTCGATGTTCAGTCGCTGGCGATCGCAGTGTTCGGTGATGGGGACGCCCGGAACGTGCTCCATGACGAAGTACGACCGGCCATCATCGGTCACACCCGCGTCGAAGACCTTGGCCACGCTGGGGTGATCCATCATGGCCAGGGCTTGGCGTTCGGCTTCGAAGCGGGCGATGACTTGCTTCGTATCCATGCCGAGCTTGATCACCTTCAGCGCGACACGCCGGCGCACGGGCTCGGTCTGCTCGGCCAGATACACGACGGCGAAGCCGCCCTTACCGAGAACTTCCCGGATGGTGTAGTGCCCGACTCTTGAGCCCGGGGTGATCTGTCCTGCCGCACTTTGGCCATGGAGCACGGTAGCTGCGTCATCGGCACTCGGGTTCTTGTGGATCGTGGGTTCTTTTTCCTCCATCGCTACGTCCTTCCTTATGCAATATTCTCCTTATTGCATGGTACCGAATCCGCACGAGTCTTTGTATGACATTGCTCGACAACCGCCGCCACAGCGTTTGGGGCCGTGCGTTGGGGAACCTATGGGTGAGGGAAGCGCTCGTGCCACCGGGCTTGACGAACTGATACTTTCTTAGCTGGTCGGCGCGTTCAGTTCACGGCCGGTGTTGGGATCGAGCACGCGCCAATTGAATTTCTTGATGAGCTTCATGAGCACTTGCCAGCCGATCTCTTCTTCGGTGAGGGTCAGGAGCATCTGCGTGATGGGGTCTTGCCCGGGGGTCAGTTCAATGCGGAAGCCGGGCCCGTAGAGGACGTCGTCGTCCTCGCGTTCCGGCCCGGTGTTGCAATCGAACAGATCGCTCATGATTTTGCGCCGCGGGCCGATGGGCGCCATTACTCCCTCGCTGTCAGGTTCCTGGCTGGAGAGGACGACGAATTGTCGGCCGGACGTGGTTTGATCCATGAGTGATTCGGTTTCGGGCATTAGGGTCGAAGCCAATTGCATGCGGCCGCCGCACGTTGGCGCCGCTCAGCTTGCGGGAAGTTAGTCAGTCTACGCCTCGATCGCTTTGGAATGTTCGTCTGCATCTTGTTCGAGCAGTTGAACCACTTTGTCTACCAGCCTTATCAAGGGTACCGGCTTGACCATGTATGCGTCCACGCCGAGTGATTCAGCGTAGGCCATGTGACGTTTACCCTGATTGGCAGTGACCATGATGATGATTGGTGGGTCCGCTTCGGCCTTGAGCCTCTCCAACACCAGGAAGCCGGAGCGCTTTGGAAGCATCATGTCCAGCACGATGGCATCGGGGTCTCCGTCATGGCAGGCGTGGAGGGCAGCGTCTCCGTCGGTGACGGTGTACGTCGTCGCACCCTCAGCACGCATCGCCAGTTCGATGCTACTGAGGATGTCCCGATCATCATCGACGATCAGGACTTTCTTGCCTTCCAAGCGTGAAGTATTCATGGCACGGTCAGGGTGCAGTCCGATGGTGGGGCACAATCGTAGCCTCGCCAACGCGGCGGCGGCGTTATGTTTACTCGCGGCGGGCCGGTTCGTTGGATCGATCAATGATCAGGTCTACCTCGTCATCGTTCAGCCAGGGCAGTGACCGCAGCTTGGTCACCAGTCGTGGCGGGACTGATCGGCCCAGGCGTTCATGCCGAGGCCGACTTTTCCAGCGGCGGTGGACCCACAAATATTGTTCGGGCGCGGTTCGGATCATCTGTTCCATCGCGTGATTGAGGCGAGCAGTGATATAGAAAAGCGGGTCGTCGTGATCCGCCCAATCGTCGGGGGTGATGAAATCAGCGCATGACAGCTCGTACTGGAAGCGGCCGTCTAGGCGTCGGGCGACTCCAGCTATGATCGGGATGTTGTAGCGCATCGCCAGCAGGCCAATCGACTTGTAGCTCGACGCCAATCGTCCGAAGAAGGGAACGAACAATCCTTGGTCGCCGGCGTTCTGATCGGCGATGAAGGCCACCCATCCGCCGGAGCTCAGGATGTCCTGAAGGACCGGCGTGGCGCCCCATTTGGTGATGATGCGCATGCCTCGCTCCTCACGGATGCCCATCACCCAGCGGTTCAGCAACGGGTTATCCAGCGGCCGAGCCAGCGCGTGCAGTGGGTAGCCCATCACAGCGAGGCTGTATCCCAGTAGCTCCCAATTGCCGCAGTGTCCGGTGACGAAGATGGCCGGCTGACCTTTCACGAGTCGCTCCAGAGTGCGTGGCAGTTCGCCGATGCGCACATAGCGCGGCCACGAGGACTCGGTGATGCAGCGAGGCGTAACCATCGCATCAACCATAAACAATTGAAACATGTGCTGGATCGATCGCTCGGCCACGGTCTTGATGCGCGCCGTCGACCAATCAGGGAAGCTCAGCGCAATGTTGTTCTGCGCTCGCCGGCGGTGTTGATGACTGAGTTTGTAGAAGAGCGATCCCATGCCGGCGGCGGATTGTAGATTCTGATCGATGTCAAAACAGTGCGTGAACCCTGCGAAGGCGCGAAGGGCCAAGTACTGACTCCAGTTGACCAACGCTGACTGGTTTGCAGCCACGGCAAGGCTTCCTCAGGATCCCCGGAGGGCGATCATATCGTCCCAAAGCTACTACCAAAGGGAAAAAAGCCCCGCAGTGGTATGCGAGGCTTGGGAAGATGCTGGTCTGACAATCGGACCTGCTCCGGTTACCGAATCGTATGTCCGATCAGAATAAAGAAGCGATTGGAGTTGAGCACGGGGATCTGAGCATCCATCGCCTGCTTCATCAACTCGTTGTATTTTTCGTAGGCATTGCGCTTATCGACCCAAATCTCGGTCTGACGGTCGGTGGCTTGATTGGCGAGCGGTCCAGGAATCGGCGGTTGCGCCCCAAGCACCAGGAAATCCAGATCGCCCGGCAATTCATCGCCGGTCACAACCGCACCGCCCCATTTGATGACGCGCCTGCGAAGATGTTCAGCTTCTGCCGCTGAAGGTTTGCCGTCACCATCCACGTCGAACAGACCGTGAATCAGGAACTTGAACACGTAGTTGGGGTCGTAGACGGCGTTAGCAATGACATCGTCGCGGATGACCGGTCGGCCTGGCACGGCCCGGACGATCTTACACGTCGACGTTGACGCTGCGACGTTCGTTACCTGAAGACTCGCCTTGCCGCGCGACATTCGGCCGGTGACTGGATCAACCTGGATCGACGTAGCGCTGTCATACACCTCGAAGGTCATGCCCAGCACAATGTGCTGTTTCTTGCCGCGGTCGATGAATACGGCATCGGCGCTTCCGGCTTGATCGATGATGTGGCCGTCAACGAGCAGCGCAGGATTGCCGCCGCTGGGTCGACTGCGAGCGATGATCGCCCGCAAGTCGCCGACGCGATCTTTGAGGCGAATATTCTCCTCATTGAGCCGATCGCCTTGATTTTGCAGATCAGCGATCTCGCCCTGGTATCGGTCGTCCAGACGATCGATAGCGGAGTTGTACTCACGCTCCGCCTCATCAAGCCGATCGCGGTTGACGAGGGCTTCTTGGCGATATCCGTTGACTTCGGTATTGATGCCCTCGACCTCGGCGCGGCGGTCTTCCTCGAGTTGGCGCATGGAAGCCTGGAGGTCGTCGATCTCATTTTGGCGATCATTGAGCTTGGTTTGGAGCCCGTCGATCTCCTGCTGCTTGGTCCGCTGGTCCCGCGAAAGATCCTGCAGGACGTTTCGAACGATCGTTCCCTCGCCAGCGCCGAAGCTCCCTATGCTGCTCTTGGCCGTATCAAGCGAGTCGCTTGCGTTGCCAGTGAGGTACTTCATCGTGTCACGCTGCTGATTCTGCAGCAACTGCGTGACCGATTGGCCGGCGGCAGGGTTGGCGCGACCTTCCAGGTCCTTGATCTCATCGCGGTTTCGCTGCTCGCGCGTCACATACTTGGCAAGGGTATTCTCAGCCTCGGCTTGGGTTTCGATGGCGTCTGACTTGCCGGCATAGAACACGATCGTCAAAACGAGTAGCGAGATCGTCGAGAGCACGAATACGACCAGCGATACTACGACGCCGGTACCAGATTCTGTTCGTGCAGCCATATTCTACTTACCTCCCAACCACGGATTCATGTAAAAGCCCCGGCCCGGGGTATAGGGCCCGCCAGCCCGCAGTGGGCCAATGCACTCAAATGGGGCCGGAACAGCCAGTGTCCCGTCCACAGCACGCCGCGTCAAGGACGAAGTGCTCGTCTGGCCAATACGCAGACCGATCACAATTGGTTCCCACGGCACAGCTTACCTAGGGGGCCACGGGGGCTGGGGGAGCCGGCAGCATCAACCCGCCCGGTGGTTGTTAGGCCTGGGTTGCGCGGAGGGCCTCCAGGATCGTGGTGACACCGGCTCTGACCTTTCCGAAGCCGGCGTCGCGCAGCAGCGTGGTATCGCCGGCTGCCGCAGCTGCCTTGGCGATCTGGCGGGCATTGGCACGGGTCATGACCATCTCGCGAGTTTGCTCGCCCATCACCAGTAGCTCGTAGATGCCGACGCGGCCTCGAAAACCCGTCTGGCGGCACTCCCGGCACCCTGGCCCGTGGTAGAGCTGAAGGCCTCTTGACCGCTTGAAATCGGGTGGGAACTCGCTGGCCTCGGGGGAGTACGGCTCCTTGCAGGCGCTACAAATCCGCCGCACCAGTCGCTGGGCCATCACCCCCTCCAGGGAGCTGGCCACCAGGAATGGTTCCACGCCCATATCCAGCAGTCGAGTCAACGCTCCTGGCGCGTCGTTGGTATGCAGCGTCGAAAAGACCAGGTGCCCCGTCAGCGACGCCTGCACCGCCGCCTCAGCCGTCTCCAAATCGCGGATCTCCCCGATCATGATCGTGTCCGGGTCGTGGCGCAGGATCGACCGCAAGCCGGCGGCGAAGGTCAGTCCTACCTGGGGCTTGACCTGGATCTGATTGACCCCATCGACGTGATATTCGACCGGGTCTTCGACGGTGATCGCTTTGACTTCGTCGCTGACGATGCGCTTCAGCGATGCGTATAGCGTCGTCGATTTGCCGCAGCCGGTGGGGCCGGTCACGAGCAGAATCCCATGCGGGCGGAGGATCAACTCGTCCCAGCGGCGCAGATTCTCCTCATCCATGCCCAGCTCTTCCAACTGGAACATGGCCGCGCTTTTGTTGAGGATCCGCAACACCACCCCTTCGCCAAAGATCATGGGAATCACGCTGACGCGCAGGTCGTATTCCTTTGCCTTATGACGCAGCGTAATTCGGCCGTCCTGCGGCAGGCGCTTCTCGGCAATGTTGAGATTCGCCATGATCTTGATTCGGCTGATGATCGCATTGCGGAATCGATTGACCGTCGTAGGCACACCGGCGTGGCTGAGCACGCCATCGATGCGATAGCGGATCTCCAAGCGATCTTCAAACGGCTCGATATGAACATCAGTCGCGCGCTCGCGGATCGCCTCGATCATCAGGTCGTTGACGAGCTTGATGACGCTGGCCGCTTGGGCTTGCTCCAGCTCCTGCGCCTCGGCGCCCTCGACGTCGGTCTCGGTGAAATCGATCTCGGCCGACAATTCGTCGAGCGTGTCACCGGCCACACCGTAGTGTGTCCGAATGAACTTGCGGATGTCCTGCTCATCTGCCAGGACCAGCTCGATCGCCATGCCGGTCAATAAGCGCAGTTCGTCAAAGGCGGTCAGCTCGAAAGGATCGCACGTAGCGACCTGCAACGCGCCGTTATGGCGCCCAATGGGAATGCACTGTTGTTTGAAGACGAGCTTGGGGGGCAGCGTCCCCAGTATGTCCTCAGCCACCTCCAGGCCGTTGAGGTCGACGATCGGCATCGCGAACTGCTGACCGATCGCCTTCAGTACATCACCAGAGCTGACGAACCCCAGGCGCACCAGCGCATGGTCCAGCCGCTCGCCGGTGCGGTTCTGCTCGGCGATCGCCTCTTCGAGCTGCTCTTCCTTGATCAGCCCCCGTTCAAGAAGAATGCTTCCAATACCCACGGCATCCTCATTGTACCGCTGCGGCGGGTCAGGGATTCGATCAATCGCCAGCGTCGTCATCGCCGGGTGATATCGACTCAGAGCGATGAATCGCCCTAACCGATAACTGAAAGGGGCGTTGGGCTGGAGTAAGTGGTTGGATCACGCGAAGCCGCAAGCGGCCGGAGTCGCCGCCGCTTGCGGCTTCGCGCCCTACCTCGTCCCCGTCCCCCGAAATAGCGCCAGCACCGCGGTATGGCCGTGCAGGAATGACTGACTGCCGATGGGGCCGATCTCGCCCGCTGCGAAGAAGCCTGCGAGCGGAACTTCGCCAAGGCGATCTAGGATGACACCCACATCATGATTCTCGTCTTGGAACAACTGCTTGCCCCGACCGTTGCACGTAAACAGCAACGCGCCGAACGGCGGCTCCTTCATTTGCTGACCGTCAAGCAATAGCTGCAAATCTTCGTCGGCGGTTTCCGCATCCCGCACGTGAAACTGCATCGTCTGCCCAACGCGAGGGATATCGCCCAAGGCGATTGCGCCGTGCTTCTTGTCGTACCCCAGCATGTTGCGGACGATGAAGTCGCCGCGCCCGAACCGTTCCTTGTATTCGTCGATCACCATTCCCACAAGCAGCCCCTGCGAGAGCAACGATCGCTCGTGCTCGTCGAAGCTGTTGGTCAACTCTTGCACGACGTCCAACGCCTTGCGACCGCCGAGCTGGAGCACGACATTCCCCTCACATTTGGTGATGACCAGCGGCTCGCCGATCGGTCGGCAACCTTGGCTGACGACCATCTCGATCTCGACGGCGCCGCTGATCGTTACGCCGATCACCCCCGTATTTGTCGTTCGATCGTCTTGAACCAAAACGTTATGCCCAGGCTGGCTCGCGCCCGAGCACATCCCGCCCGCGACGGGCACGGGTTGCTCCTTCCCACCGCAGATTGTCATGGCGGGCAAGAGCTTCGTGATCGGCGTCGAGAACGGGTCGCCGAGCATGAGCACCGTACGCAGCTCATCAGTAAGGCCGATGTGATCGCGCATCGCTTGACGTGATCTGAGGATTCCCGCGTGGTGTTCAGCTTGATACGACCAAGGGTGCAGATCCACGCCCGGCAGTTGGAATGTGATCGCCGACATCCCGGCCAGTCCCTCCAGCTCCCGATCGACGCCCAGCACTGCCTCGGCTGTGACCCCGAGCATTTGACGCGGCCCCAGCGTGTTGCGCACCGTCTCGGCCGCTTCGGCCAGCGCAGCGCGATGGTGAAAGCTCGCGAACAGCATCACCAAATCGCATGACGCGCCGATGTGGTCGTACAGATCGTGGGCCACCTCCGTTGCCGCGGTACGCGTATCAAGATGCCCACTGATTGCCGCAGCTGCGAAAGGAACGGTCGCCATCGACTCTGTGCTCATAAAGCCGATCGTAGCGGCAAGATGGCGAAAGGGGGAGGATTCCAAAAGCTGCTGGTCCAACGGAGAACGGTGGTTACCTGTGAGCACTTTGCCGCACCACTCGCTTAGAATGGGCGATTGACCGCCGACGGTAGATCGAGGAGATCAGCTCTGGACAGCTTGTTGCATCAGAACGATCGAGGTCGCTTGGCCCACTCGCTTCACCGAGGCTTCGACGCGCTGCTGTCGGTGCAGAACGACGATGGCCACTTCTGCGGCGAACTCCAAGGTGATTCCATCCTCCAAAGTGAATACCTGCTGATGAAGTTCATCCTTTCCCAGGAGGATGAACCGTTGGCGGATGGTCGAGAAGCCGGCGAAGTACTACCAAAGATTGCAAACTACTTGCGCAGCCTTCAGCGCGACGACGGCTCATGGGGGCAGTATCCGGGTTCGGGTGCCGATCTATCGGCGACAGTCAAGGGATACTTCGCGCTGAAGCTCATGGGCGACGATCCCGGCGCTCAGCACATGGTCAAAGCTCGCCAAGTTGTGCTGAACCTCGGCGGCGCGGAACGGTGCAACAGCTTCTCGAACTTCTATTTGGCGTGTTTGGGGCAGGTTCCTTTTGACGCCTTGCCCGCGATTCCGCCGGAGATCATCTTCTTTCCGCGATGGCTCTACTTCTCGATGAACAAAGTCAGCGCATGGACACGCACGATGATCATGCCGCTGGCGTTGGTCACGACGCTTCGCCCGACGCGCAAACTCCCAGCTCATTTGACGATCGACGAATTGTTCTGCTCCCAGCGCGATCGTCAACGATTTACGTTCGCCCTCGCCCAAAGCGCACCGCCTGGTTGGGCAGCGTTCTTCCTGACGATCGATCGCGTGCTCAAGATCGTTCATCGATTGGGCGGATCACCGTTCCAGCGGCTCGCAATAAAGAAGGCCGAGCAGTGGATGTTGGCGCGGCTGGGTCAGGATGGACCAGCTGCCACCGCCGGTCTTGGCGCGATCTTCCCGCCGATGGTCTACATACAGATTGCACTAAAAGCGTTGGGATATTCGCGCGACAATCCCGTGATTCAGCGCGCCGAGCGCGAACTCGATGCGTTTTTCATCGAGGACGACGATGCGATTCGTATTCAGCCGTGCTTCAGCCCTGTTTGGGATACGGGTATTGCGCTCTATGCGTTGACTGATTGTGGTTTGAACATCAAGCATCGGGCGGTCAAGCATGCGGCATCGTGGTTGGCGAGCAAGGAGTGTCGACATCGCGGTGATTGGGCGGACAACGTCAAGCCGCACGCGCGGCCGGCCGGGTGGTATTTCGAATATCACAACGCGTGGTATCCGGATGTTGACGACACGGCAATGGTCGCGATGGGTTTGAAGCGGGCCGGCGGGCGCGAGAACATTGCAGCGGCCAAGCGCGGCGTGCAGTGGATGTTGACCATGCAAAACGATGACGGCGGGTGGGCGGCGTTTGATAAGACCCAACATCGTCAGATTCTCGAATATATCCCGTTTGCCGACCACAATGCGATGCAGGATCCATCGTGCCCGGATATCACCGGGCGAACGCTGGAATGTCTCAGTTGGCATGGGTTCACCAACGACGATGAGCCGGTGCGCCGCGCGATTGACTACATCAAGAATCAGCAGCTCCCCGAGGGATGTTGGTTCGGCAGGTGGGGGGTGAATTACATCTACGGTACGTGGCAGGCGGTCGTCGGGCCGATCCGTTGCGGCGAAGATCATGACCAGGATTGGATTCAACGCGCCGGACGATGGATCAAGTCTGTGCAACAAGAAGACGGTTCGTTCGGCGAAACAGCCAATTCATACATCGATAAGACGATGAAAGGCCGGGGACCGTCTACTGCTTCGCAAACTGCATGGGCGGCGATGGTCTTGCAGGAAATCTACGGCGAGGATGATCCTGATCTTCACCGCGCGATTGAATGGTTGGCAAGCACGCAACTGACGGATGCTCAAGCGGCGGATCGCGCGCTGAATCCTGATGGTGATCCAGCCGGCTCGTGGTGTGAGCCTTGGTTCACGGGCACAGGTTTTCCGCGTGTGTTCTATCTACGTTATCACTTGTACCGGTTGTACTTCCCGGTGATGGCGATTGGTAGGTATCTGGCTGCGCACGGCGTTTCGATTGACGATGCGCCGATCGAGCAGTCGGTGATCAAGATGATGCCGAAGGTAGCAGTGGGGGCGTGACGCACTTAAGCGAGCCGGCTCGTCCCCGAGCCCGGTTGACGTCCCCTTACCCACATCTGGTCGGTAAGGGTGAGGCATGCACGCCATGGGCTTTTTCTGCTGAACGAAACCACAGATGCACACAGATAGACACAGATGGTCTCGCCGCCAAGTTTAGCCGTCGGGCTTGACCCGACGGAGCGATGGCGAGGAACCTCACCCATCCCCGCCAATCTGTGGAGTCACGGCGACGAGTCAGCTTCTCGTGACTCCGAGTTCGTCAGGGCATCGTGATTCCACTCGATCCCGCGTAGAAAATCGATTGCGCTGGATTCCGACCAAGCCGCGTTGCTGGTTACGACAACTCGCCACTGGCCGCGCTCTGCATATGCAAACAGCTCCTCCCCGGTCTCTACGAGGAGGTGCCAGGTGACACCGCCCAAAACGATCTCCGTGTTGATATCGAAACGATCGCTTTTAAGGAAACCTGTAATTAATTCCATGCTCGCAATAGTACCGTGTACAGTTCCTTCAGCCTCCTCTATCGTTCGGTAGGCGACGCGCAGTCCCCGGGATCCATCCCCGTTTTGCTGCAGCGCACCGACATCATCGAAGCTGTCTGTCACAACAACGACACGAAAGCTGGAAGGTAGTGTTATACGAGTGAGTGGCCCGGAGTAATTTCCAGAGCGCATATAATCCAATACGATGGACTCGGACCCTCGGGGGAACGCAATTACGCCAAAAAGGGCAAGCAGGATCACCAAAACCCACGGTACAATTAGGCTCAGCTTCATTGGTTAGCTCCGAAACACTGTACCTCCTTTCGGCGATGTCCTTACGCTCTCGCCTCTTACTCTTGCTTGGACTCAAGAGTAGGCACAGTCGCCTATTTCTTCGATTCGCGCGAAAAGCGGAAAGTTTGGCCACGGCGCGTGATCGTCCCAGTGAGCCGGGTTGTGTCAACCCGGTTCGCGCCCGTACATAATTCAACGCCGATTGGGTAACGTAGCGTCAATCCATCGCTCACATAAACCGGGGCGACACGCCCCGACTCGCTACCCCACCCCTTATTTGACCAAAATCTCATAGCTGAACTCACCGGTCTTGCGGTCGCGATTCCAGCGAATCGAAAGCGACTTGGGTTCCAGATGCTCCGTTGCGATGCCCGGCGGCGTGGGGATCGTCTCCTCGAAATCGCGATCACGACGACTCGACCCCCGGCGCTTGGGCTTGGTCACGACGAACACCGGCTGCTCGGTCGCCAACGTATCCGTGGGAATCGTGTACATCTCGTCTTCCCACCCTTTCAGCTCGATCTGGATCCCGTGCTTTTGCACCGTATACGTAAAGCCTAGATCGCTAAGGCTGTCGTGAAGCTCGGCAAGCGTTTGCGGCGACTTCCCCTTGCGACTGAGGAACAGCGCCCCTTCAGCAAGGAACTCGATCCGCTCCAACGCGGTGACAAACGAGCTGGGCTTGGCAGCGAGCGCATACTTCTTCCAGCGATTCTCGAACGCTTCAAAGTCGTCTGTTTCAAAGGCGCGGATGAACGCCGTCTCCGAATTGAACCCCGCGTTGATCGCGCGAAGGTACGCTTCGAACCGTTCGACATAGCGTCCATTGTCGCCATACACCAGAAAGTGAACCATCGACCACGCCTGGTGGTACTGCCCGCTCGCACCCCCGGCACGCAGCGTCTTGGACCATTGCTGGCGCGTCATCGTGAGCATCTTGCGAAACTTGATGTACGTCCCCAGTTCGATGGCATTCTTGACGGAGTTGATCACGCGCGGATTGCTCTGGCCGATGATGAAGCTGCGATTGACGAGCACCGACTCGGCGAAGAACTCCGCAAGCCCTTCGTTGACCCAACTTGGAAGGTCCGATCCGAATCGGGTGTAGGCGAATTGGTGGAAGCCTTCGTGTTGAATGACGTTGATGATGCGCCTCTGGGGAAGCGACTCGGTCCACAGGGCGAGCGCGCTGCCGGAGGGGTTGACGAAGAAGATGCCGCCGGTGCCCGAGCCGTTTACGCCGTAGCGGGTGCGCAGGGTTTGCACGTACTCGTTGCGGTTGGCGAAGATCATCACGTTCATCGGCGTGGGTGAACGCTGGGGCAACGAGGCAAGTCGCTTGGAGTACTCGTCGTACATCGCGTTGAGATGTCGGGCGATGTCGTTGGCTTGATCCGCCGGCAGATCGGTCTTGATGTGGTAGTGGCCGATCTTGCGTTCAGCGGCCCGATTCCACCACGGAAGCTGAGCTTGGCGCTGGGCGATGGCGGGCTGCGCGAGGAGGAAAAGCACGGGCAATACCGTCCACAAAAGTCCGCCACTCTCATGCCCGGCTCGTACCTTCGAACGTCTGCAATTCATCAACAGCCGCATCATGTGCTCGAATTCTACGTTCGCACCAGCAGTCCGCGGGGTCCAAAAACACAGCCTGATCGGGCAGAACCCGGTCAGGCCGCGTGGGGGAAGAGGAGAAGGATCGAGGGTCGGAGCCCCGAAGGGCCCGGCCTCATCACCTTGCTAATCCCCCAGGAGTTGGAATTCTTCCCGCTGTTGGTCAGAAAACTGTTCGATGCCCTGGTCCTCGGAGACGAGCACGGCCCGTTTCTCGGCCACCAGGACTACCACAAACCGGTTGGCGGCAAGAACTTGGCGTAGATCAGATCTGCCCAGAGCGAGGTCGAAATACGCGTCGGAGGCGAATTTGACGGTGGTGACTTCGGTGTCCTCAGTGAACTGCTCGTCCACCAGGTACGCCCCCATTCGGTGGTACCACCTGCCGGCTATCTGGCGAACCGCCAACAGCCGGGCATCCAGGCGGTCGGCGTCCTTGCTGAGAGCTTCCTTGAGGGCGGCGTTCTTCCGCGCGATGAGGTTGGCGACCTTGCCGGATTCTTGAGCGATGGACAGCTCGGCTTCGGTGAGGGACACCCCGCCGAACTCGTCGCCGAACTGGTAGAAAATAGAATCCAGTTCGAGGCCCGGAGCTCCCCGGCTGAACAAGCCGGCATCTTCGATCGCTCTACTAGCCGAGGCTGGCGGCTGACGACGACCGGGCAAGCCGCCGCCACCGCCTCTGCCGCCACCACCACCCACACCGAAACCACTGGGGGCTCCGGGCTGACCGAGTCGATGTCGAACGATGATCTGCTGCTGGTCCGGCACAATCAACCAACTCGAGTACGGCGTCTGAATCCCGTACTTCTGACTCAACTCCAGTATCTCGCCGATCATCTCCTGCGATTCGCCATGGGCTCGGATCTGATCGATCAAGTACGCAATTTTTCGTCCACCCCAAACAGCCGGAACGTACTCAGCCTCAGCCGTGTTCACGAACGCCGCCTTGGGCCAGGAGTATTCGACCTGTTCACCCTCGCGCATAGCTGTGAGTTTCACCGGCCCGGTCGCGGTCGTGCTGAACTTCGCTGCAATGATCAACTGCTGTCCGTTGTAGAGATCACCCAGCGTCGCAGGAAACTGCTCAGTCACACCAACCCCCGGAAGTGTCAAGCGCAAGTTGGTCAACACCGGCTGACTGATGACGCTGAAGAAGTCGCCCAGCACGAGTTCAAGATTCTCGCCCGGCTGAACGTAGGTCGGCCGACCCATGAATTCGTTGGAAAGGCGATCGAGCAGAATCGTGTTGACATCATGTCCCACGCCGAATGGGAAGATGCGCATCCCCTGTTCGTTGGTGTTCTTCAGCGTCGCAAGAATCTCGTCCGGCCCACGATTTCCCTTGCCGTCCGTAAGGAACACGACAACAAACGGCCGAGCAGATTGATCGTCCTTCGCCGTCGGCCGCATACCAACGACGTGCTGCAAGGTATCAGCGATGTTGGTTCCGCCGCGGGCTTCGAAGCTCTCGATGAACGCATGAGCCTTGGCGAGATTGTCCTTCGTAGCACTCTGCAACTCTTCAAAAAGCACGTCAAAACCAGTGGAGAACCGCACGACGCTGAATCGGTCGCGATCGTCAAGCTGCTCGATGCAGAACTGAAGCGATCGACGGGCCTGTTCGATTTTCTCGCCGGACATCGATCCGCTGGTGTCGATGACAAAGACGACGTCCTGCGGCTGATACGATTGCTTGGGCCAAAGCTGCTTGGGCGTGAGCATCAAAACGAAATGCCCCGGCTTGTCCTTATCCGGTTTATGCGCAACGAGTGATAGCCCAAGATCGCTCGCGTCGGTGTCGTAGAGCAAAAGGAAATCATCTTCGAGACTTCCGCCCGAAGCTTCGTAGGCAATCTTCGCGGCGTACTCACCGTCGCGCACAATCTCCACCGCGTGGCTGGGCGACCAGATGTTCTTCAGCGGCGCGGTCGTTCGCAGATTCACCGCGAATCGAACCAAGCCATACGCTTGCCCAGCTGTCTTGCGCGTGCGCAACGGATAGTGGTATCCACTCATGCCGCTGATCGGACGATTGATCTGTTGATAGCGCATCTTGATCGTCGTGTCACTGCCCGGCTCGATCGGAAAGACGCGCATCTGCAACAGCCGGCGACCGATGAACTCGATCAGCCCGGGATCTTTCGTGCGACGAACGATGGATTCGTATATTTGCCGCGCTTTGTCGGCTGGCAGAACTTCGCCCTCGACCATCTTGCCGTTGAAGGACATTTGGAAGTTGGTCAGGTCGGCGTTCTCGGGGAGTGGGAAGATATACGTCGCCTCCAGCCGACGATTCGTATCGTTGTGGAAGGTTTGGGTGATGCTGGTCAGGGCGACCTGATCGTGGACCTCGACATCAACCAGGTGGTCCGTCACGCGAAGCGGCGGGAGCGTCTGATCGGTCGGGGCCAGAAGGCCGGAGGCCCCTGCGGTCGCTGAAAGCCACAGCAGGGATAACGAAGAAGCAATGGTGAGTGATCGCATAGCTGGTCTCCTTGGGGGCGCAGCAATGGACGCATCCCCATATACGATGGTCCGACGCAAAGAGTTGTCTCCAGTTCCTTGGACAATTTCAAACCCAAACACGGTTGGCGCGATGAGACCGATATGATTGACCGGCAAATCGCCCCAGGAGCCCTGATGATCCAAACGGCGGTCCCAAACGTATGACCAACGTGCAGCAAGTCATCAAGAGAGCCCGACGCCGATTGACCGCTGCGGCCGCAATTCGCCGCTCCGGGACCGCGATTGCCATCTCAGCGGGGGCGGGGCTGGTGCTGCTGGCAGTTGATCGACTGGCAGACTTGAACATCGCGCTGCCGATCTACCTGGTCGTTGTTGGACTGGGGCTCGCTACGGGTATTGGACATGCCCTAATCACCCGCCCCGAACGCCTGGCCGTGGCTGTACGTCTTGACCGCCGACTTGGGTTGCGCGACCGGTTGGGATCAGCCGAGGCGATCCGAACTGGACAAGTTCAAGATGAGGGTTTTGCAGGATTAGTTGAGCTCGATGCGCAGCGCACAAGCCAAGGGCTGGACATCAAGCGAGCCACGCCTATCCATCTCACGCTCAATTGGTTCGTGGCGGGCGGATTAGTTGGCATCCTGGGGTTGGGCTTTGCGTTTGTTCCATCGCTCACCAAACAGACAAACGCTGGGGGGCAGACCGCCGAAGCGCAACACGAGGCGCAACTTCAATCGCAGGAGATCTCGCAAACCATCCAAGAGGCGGTCGCCCAGATCGATGATGAAGAGCTGGATGAGCAAACGCGCCAAGAACTCGCATCGTTAGAACGCTTGGCTCAGCAGCTTGGCAATGAGGGGACTTCGTCGGATGAGGTGGCGGAGGCACGTGATCGATCCGCAGGGCAGCTTGCGGAATTAGCGGATCGAATTGCTGAGGAATCGCAGCGGAATCTGCGCGCCGCCGATGCGGTGGCTGAGCGTTTCACCGGTATGGAGCCGGTTGATGCGCCGATGTCCGCGGAAGAATTCGCCGAGGCGCTTCGCAACGGCGAGTTTGGTGAGGCGGCGGATCTGCTGGACGAACTGATGGCCGATGAACAAGGCCTATCTGATGAACAGCGCGGTGAAGTGGCTGATCATCTACGCGAGGTGAGCGAGCAACTCACCGAGCCGAGTGGCGATTCGACTGATGAACAATTGGAAAACGTCCGCGAAGCATTGGGCGATCTTGGAATGGAGGAGCAGGATGTCGATGATCTGCTCAACGATGAAATGTCCGAGGATGAGCTTCAGCGCGTTTTGGAAGATCGCCAGATTGATCAGGATGTCGCGCAAGAGCTTGCTGAGGACATCGAGCGAGTGAAGGAGCAACAGCGAGTCGATGAGCAAGCGGACGATGAAGCGAAGGCGATGAGTGAAGCGATGGAGGATGCTGCGGACAAACTTGAGGGCCGTGATCCCCAATCACAAGCTGATCAAGCTGCCGAGCAAGATCAGCGCCAGACTGAGCAGCGCTCAGAGGAGCAGTCTTCCGAACAACCCAACGCTGAGCAGCGAGAAGGCGAACGACAGACCGAGCAAACGCAGCGACAGACTGCGACCGAAGAACGCGGCGGAGACGAGCAGCGTGAGGTACCGGTAAACATACCTGAAGGTGAGCAACAGCAGCGCGAAGCACAAGAGCAACGAGTACCTGAACCGGAAGGGCAACCTGACGGGCAACCCAAGGGCCCCAAGGAGATGCCACAGTCGTTGCAGCAAATGCTGCGGCGTTTGGCCGAGGCGGGACGTGAGGCGGAGAAAGGCAAAGCCGACAGTGAACGTCTGCGCGAGGCGGCTCGCAAACTGGCTGATACGATGAGCGACGAACAGAAACAAGATTTCGCGCAGAAATGGATGCGTGACTTCGGGTCGAAGTCGGGCACCGATCGCGGGCAACGTACCCAAACCACGCCGCCCGATCAATCACCTTTCAGTGAGACCGAGCTGGTCGACATCGGCGGCGACGAGGAGGCAAGCAACATCATCGCCACTTGGCTGGGTGACGAAGCGATCGAAGGTGATCCGCAGCGCACAACGCGCGGTGGTGAAGTGATTCGCCGAGCCCAATCCGCCGCCGAGCAAGCCGTCGATCAGTCTGCTGTGCCGCGTCGTTACCACGAGTTGATTCAACGATACTTCGGCCAACTTGACAAGACCGTCGACAAAGCCGCCACATCGAACAAGTCAGCCCCCCCGGCCAAACCAACGGCCAAACCGGATGGATCGTGAACCTTCGCTTTGACCAGCCTGAGTTATTGCTGCTGGCTCTGCTCGGCATCCCGCTAGCGGTGCTGGGTTGGCGATGGCTTTCGGGGATGGATCATGTGCGTCGCAGTGTCGTAACTTTGCTGCGCGTTGGCCTCATCGTAGCGCTTTCGGTCATGTTGGCCGGACCGCGCACCATCCAAGAGCACGACGACCTTACCGTGATCGGGCTGCTCGATGTCAGCGGATCGATTGCGCGGTTTGCGCAACTCCCGGAGATTCCCGAACTTGGAAGGCAATCGAATCTCGAATATATGCGCCGTTGGTTTCGTGCCGCCACAAACACCAAAGCACCCGACGACCGGTTCGGCTTGATCGTCTTCGACGGCAAGGCGACGGTGATCTCAGTGCCAACCAAAGGCGATTACATCGACGATGATCTTGATGTGCGCATCATGGAGGGGACGAACCTTGCAGAGTCGATCACCTTGGCGCTAGCGATGTTCCCGGCGCAGACCGCCAAGCGGCTGGTGCTCGTCAGTGACGGGAACGAGACGATCGGCGATGCACTTCAGGCTGCCCAGCAAGCTGCGGCTGGGTCGCTCGTTCGCCAAGACACATCCCAGATGAGTCGAACCTCGATCCCAATCGACGTCGCGCCGATCGAATATGAAGTGACGGGCGACGTGCAGGTGGTGCGCGTTGAGACGCCGCCGATTGCTCAACCAGGTCAGACGGTTACCGTTCGAATGCTGCTTTCAGCGACAGCCCCCACGGCAGGGCGATTGACGCTGCGCCGCGAGGGCGAGCCGATTGACCTCAACGGTGCGGAACCGGGCGTTGCCCGGCGGATCGTTGCGCCGCAGGGCAATTCGATTCAACTGGCCCAGGCTGTCCTCGGCGAAACCCCGATCAACCGATTTGAGGTGATTTTCGAGCCTGAGGATCCGACGACTGATGCGCTATCAGAAAACAACTCTGCTGAAGCGTTTACCGCCACGCCAAGTCGGGGCAGCGTACTCTTGCTTGATGCCCGCTCGACTCGGGATTCCAACGTGTTGGCGGAGACGTTGCGGCGAGCTGACCTTCCCGTTCGGGTCATGAGGCCCGACTCCCTTGGCGACGATCTTCTGTCACTGCAAAGTTACGACCTCATCATTCTCGACAACGTCTCCGCGACCGATCTCAACACACAACAGCACGAACTATTGAGTCGCTACGTTCATGACTTGGCGGGCGGGCTCATCATGGTCGGAGGCGAGAATAGTTTCGGGGCCGGCGGGTGGAATGGAACAGAGTTGGAGAAGGTGTTGCCGCTTGAACTCGATCCAGCGAAGGAAGCGAGATTGCCCGAAGCGGCGTTGGTGCTGGTGATGGATAAATCAGGTTCGATGAACCAACCGGTCGCCGGCGCGCGGGCCTCGCAGCAACGCGTGGCCAACGAAGCGGCGGCCTTGGCCATTGAATCACTGCGCAGTGAGAGCCTCATTGGCGTTGTCACATTCGATTTCTCCGCTCACATCCACGTTCCGTTGCAACGAAATAACGAGCCCCATCGCATCGCTGATCGTGTGCGCGGCATCACCGCTGACGGCGGGACGAATCTTCGCCCGGCCCTGCAGACGGCCCTTGATATGCTCAGCACTGTCGAAGCGGAACGCAAGCGCATCGTCTGCCTCAGCGATGGTCGATCACATTCCACCAACCTCGACGACATCGTCAACGCGATGACCGCCCAGAACATCAAGCTCACCACCATCGCGATCGGAGATGACGCTGATCATCAGACGTTGAGTCACCTGGCCGAACTGGGTGGCGGAGAGTTCTATCGCGTGCTCAATCCGCGCACGTTACCGCGAATTCTCGTCGATGCCGTGCAGGTGATCAATAAACCGCTGCTGAAAGAAGTTCCGTTCATACCGGTTGTGCGCCCAACTGGTTCGACGCTGACGGTTGGCATGGACCAAGCGCCGATCCTGGATGGGTTGGTCATTACTTCGCTGCGGGACGATCCCAAAGTCACGTTGGAGATGACGCATCCCGACGGCGAACCGTTACTTGCACATTGGCAGGTTGGGATGGGACGCACTGCGGCTTTCACGTCCGACGCCGATGGCCAGTGGTCGCAGCGCTGGATCGACTGGCCGGGTTATGCGTCGTTCTGGGCGCAGCTCGCGCGGACCATCGCTCGACCGCCAACCAGCCAGGACACGGAAATGACCGCGATCATCGAGCAGGGCCGTTTGAATATCACGATCGAAGCTGCGGATGAAGAGACGGGATTCATGGATTACATGCACGTTGAAGGCGTGGTGTACGGCCCCGATGGGAAAACTATTCCCGTTCGATTGCGCCAAAGCGCGCCTGGGCGATATGAGACATCGGTGCCGGCGACGGCCCCGGGCAATTATGTCGTGGCGCTGAGCCCACGTCGGGGCGACCAAAGACTTGCACCAGTGATCGGGGGCGCAACGCAATCGTCGAATCCCGAGTTTCGCAGATATCGATCGAACCGTGCGCGGCTTGAGCAGATCGCTGAGCTGACCGGTGGACGAGTGCTTGAGATCGCCAATCCGCAAGCGGCTGACCTGTTTGATCGCACAGGAATGCCTCCGAGCATCTCAGCGCTGCCTGCGTGGCGAACGATCCTGTGGTGGGCGCTGTTTGTGATGTTGTTGGATGTTGCAGCGCGGCGTTTGGCGTGGGACGTTGAATTGCTGCGGAAACTCATAGCCAGGGCGGTGGCGCGCGTCGCCCCGGCACATGTGCGTGGGACGGAAGCTGCGGCGACACTGGCAACACTTCGGCAGGTGAGTAGTGATCTTGATCCGCAGCGCGCAGCCCGCGCCGTGCAAGGCCCCCGGATTCGGGAAGCGCGGCGACCGAAGCGGCCGAAGGTCCGACCTCAAGCGACGGAAGCGCCGCAACCGCCGGACTCATCGAAGGTCGCTTCTGTTTTGTCGTCGTTTCTGGGCAGGTCATCGCCGAAGGAATCAAAGACGCCGCTGCCTGATGAACCGCACGATGCGTCCGGTGCGAGCGAAACCACCAGTGGTTTGCTTGCCGCCAAGCGCCGTGCTCGCGAGCGGCTTGGTGGTGAGAAGCCTGAAGAGCCCGGTCAGTGACGTGACCACGCCCAATGGATCGTCGAAGCTACGAATACGCCTTCACGATTTCAGCTTGTGGGTAATACCAAGCCACGATGTCACGATGATTCTTGCCATCACGGGCTAATTGTTCTGCGCCATATTGACACATACCTGCCCCGTGGCCAAGTCCGTGCCCTCGGAAAATCACTGTGGATTCTTCAACTACAGCGCTTAGGTACGAACTCATCAGCCGCTGTTGAGGTGCGGCTAATCCCTGCCCTCGGTAGTTGGCGGCGCGCATGAACTCTTCAGCGGACAGCTCGACACGGTGTTCGCGCACATCCGTCACGGCAAATCGCATCGGTCGTTGATGCACGTTCGATTCCGTGACTTCGATCGCGGCGATTGTCGCCAATCCTTTGAGGTCATCACGACGGCGAACGTTTCCATAGGCAATGAGGCGGCGTGTCAGCGCTTCGACCGGCCGCTCGATCCGCCAATTGGCGACTTTGACTTCGGTACAGACATCTCGACCCACACGGCCGGCAAGCGGAGCGACGTCGTTGGCCGGGTGGTCCCCGATAACGTCGACGGCTCGGGCAGCCAGCCCACCGCAACAACTTGAGTAATACCCGGGCACGAGCGCGGCGTCGTACGCCAGCACTTGGCCGCGCGTCGACTGCACCGCATCGAGCGTGTCGTCGTGTTTGACGCGCCCAATGTAGACCTGTGACATTGCGGTGTTCGTGACGTCGTAGGCACGGCGGCCCTGGAACAACGTGTGTTCAGAACAGGCGAAACTTCTGGCTGCGATCGCCTGCGCCGCTCGAGTCTCAAATTTCCAATGATCGAACAGCTCGGCGGCAACCACACCCGGCAAATAGGCTTCCAGCGGAACGAGATTAATCACGTCGAATGATTCGGCGCTCTGATCGGTCCGCGATTCGATACGCAGTGATCCCGGATAAACGCGATCGTTGAACCGGATGGTGGGCTTGGCGCCACTGAGCGAGGCGATGTCGAGTCCGTCCAGGCTTTCAACCGGAATGCGGCGATTGTCAGTATCAACGATGGACCATCGATCGGAGGCCACGCTGACTTGCAACGGTCCACGCAGGACGATTTCTCCAGCCGACAACGCCAGCGGGAAGACGCGCAGCCATTGATCGGCCTCGCCGATCTGAACCGACGTGGTCTGAGCGCGGGCCCTGAAAACGCGGACTCGCATCATCGGCTCGGCCGTGGGCAAAGGCGGTCGCCGCCGGTGATCTGCACCGGCTAATCCCGGCTTGTCGTCTGTGGCCGCTGCGTCGTCGCCAGCACGGTCCGATGAACTCGATTTGGATTCACACCCGCTGAGCGCTGTCGGCGCCGTTGCCAACGCGGCCATTCGTGCCAGAAATGATCGACGAGATGGATTCGTCCGTCCGTGGATAAAGTCAGTGTAGATCAGCTTCTACGCTTAGGCCACGAGCGTTCTAGGTTCTGTCTGATGGATCAAGAGAGTGCACTTCATTCTTGGTGGGACGGGCTTCCAACCCGTCCTCTTCACTCTTAGATAGAGACGGGCAGGTCTCCATAGGCGACTCGCCGAGGCGAAATGCCTACGGAGACCTGCCCGTGCGACTCATCATGGCGTGACATCTGCACGGGCAGGATGCCCGTGCCACCGGAGTCGCGCCGATCGACCGTTGGGACCAGTAAGCTCATCGTGGCGTGAGATGACTAACGCACGCAGCCGCTACATCTTCAGTGAAACTGCTCTAGTCGAGGTTTCGCAGGCCGAGTTGGAAATCGCCCAGCTTCTCACCGATTTCGGTGAGGCTTGTCTGGCCGAAGTTCTTGACCCCCATCAATTCAGCCTCGGTTCGGGTGGCCAGATCGCCAATCGTCTGGATGCCAAGGAATTGAAGGGCCTTGCGTGCTCGGACAGACAGATCCAAGACCGAAATGGGTTTGCCGAGAACAGCTTCGGAAGCTCTGCCGCGCAGTTGATCGTAGATTTCCTTGCGGACCCGGCTGTACTGACCCTCGAGCCCTTGGCCGAGCCGAAATCCCTTGGACGCCAGCATGGTCTTTATCTCCACGAGCGACGTCTCACCGAAGTTCTTATAGCTCAGCAGCTCGGCCTCGGTGATCTTCAGCAGATCGCCGAGCGTGCGAATCTGCATCTTCTTGAGACAGTTGCGAGCCCGCACCGAAAGTTCAAAATCGGTAACAGGCGTATCGAGCAGGGCGTTGCGCTTGGCCAAGTCGCGGGCATGCTCCTCGTCGTAGTACATGTCCTTGGACGCCTGTACGTCCTTCATATACTTCAACGCGCGAGGATGATTGGGGCACGTCTCGAGGATCTGCCGAAGGCATTTCTCCGCTTGGGCAATCTCGCCTCGGTCCTCGTAGACCACAGCGAGATTCAACAGGGCGTTGACGTGCGGCTGATCGCGCAGGCACAACTGCTCGTACAGAGCCACCGCCTCGTCCTCTTCCCCCAGCAGATCGAGGAAGTAGGCCAGCTTGAACTCATATTCTGCGTTGTCGCCAACCTGAACAGCCTTGCGAAGCAAGACCGCAGCATTGCCGCGGTCTCCATCAGCCTCAGCCATCAACGCCGCTTCGTAGTGGGCTTGGGCCGCCTTGGGGTCGATTGCCGCGGCCCGTTTACCGATCATCGTGTCGAGGACATCCTGACTCACCACAACTACCTCCAAAGCATGTGTTACCCCCGGCCGCGAGGAATCCCCTAGCGTAGCACCCACGTCCCCAGCGGACAAACAAGCCCGCCCCAGCTCGACATATCAGCCCTTGCGACCCTCGCCGGCCTCGGCCATCGACTCGGCGATATCCCGCACAGCGGCGTCGGCAGTCCCAGCCGGCAGCCCGGGACCGATCGGCGCGACTTCCATCGCTTCCTTCTGGGGCGTACTCAGCAGTTTGATCGACCGCCAGCGACCCGACTCGAAACGCCAGGACATCGTGATGCCGTAGATGATGATGTACACCGAAGCCCCGATCCACGGCCCGACGGATTCCAACTCCGGCCACAGGACGGTCATCGCCCAGCCGCCGGCCACGATAAACGTCCAGCTATAGATAACGGTGACGATGCCCGGCCAGACGGTATCGCCAGCCCCGCGCAGACCGCCGGTGTAGACGATGCCGAACGCATCGACCGTTTGGAAGATCGCGGCGCAGATCATGAGTTTTGCGCCGATCGAAATGATAAGTTCAGCTTGGGCGGCTGTGACGTCGCTGCCACCCACGAACCAACCGATCAGTTCGCGTCGAAAAACATAGAAGACGACAGCGCATACGGTCATGTAGACCATCGCCATGCCAACGCCGAGCCGCGCTCGGGCTGAGGCTACCTCCGGCTGCCCAGCCCCGATGTACTTGCCGACCAGCGATGTCACGGCCACCGAGAAACCCACCGCGGGCATGAAACTCAGATGCATGAACTTTAGCGTCGCCCAGCCGGCGGTCATGTGATCAGCACCGAACTTGCCTACCAAAACCGTCATGAACAGCGACCAGCAAACGATCTCGTTGCCAAACTGCACCGCGGCAGGCCAGCCGATCCTTATGAGGTCCCTGATCGGCTTCCACGCTGGTCGCCAAGCGCTGCGCGAGTGAAGCTCAGCGTTCATCTTTGGTCCCAGGAAAATCGCTGCTGGTATAGCGACTTCCACCAACGTGCCGATCACCGTCCCGATCGCTGCGCCGAAAAGACCCAAAGCCGGTACGCCAGGCACGCCGGGGATACCCCACGCGGGTATTCCAGCCTCACCGAATATCAACACGTAGTTGGCACCGATGTTGACAGCGTTTCCGACCAGCGCGCAGACCGTCACTACCTTTGGTCGATGCAGGCCAAAGAAGTAATGATGCAGACCCTTGCCCGTCATCAAGATGACAGCGCCGAGGATCAGGATCTGCGCATAACCGCTTTCAAGTCTGATCAGCTCGTCGCGCTGAGGAACCACAGCCGGATCGTGCATCTGCCCGAAGAGCCACGGCAGGCACAACCCAAACGGCAGCAACACGACCGCCCACATCGCAAGGCTGAACCAAAACGACGCCCACGCATACTTCGGGCCGTTCTCAGGCGTCTTCGCCCCAAGGTTCTGACTCACGTACGTATTGACCACTGTAAGAAAGCCAAATGCAAAGGCAATCGGCGTAAACGACCATATTCCGCCGTTGCCTTGCGCCGCCACCGCCAAGGGATCGACCTGCGCCACCATCAGCCCGTCCATGAACTGCATCACCGTGTAGCTGGTCATGGTCAGCACGGTCGGCCAGGCGATCGACCACACTTCGCCCAGCGCGTGCAGCGGACCGTCGGTTATATTCAGTTGCGGAGCGTGATCGGACATGGCGACTCAGTGCGGGCAAAGGCGGATCGTAGGCACGATCTGAAGGAATGACTTGACGGTTTGGTCAAACGTTCGTGCTTCAGGCGTCCGTTCACTCTACGATGGAGTGCTTCAGCGTGCGATCCTCGGTGGATCGACTCGCTGGGAACACGAAGGGAGTCGGCAATGTTGAGACGAGCGGATCGAACTGTGCTGGCGATGCTCGTGGTTGCGGCGATGATCGCACCGATCGGACGGGCTGCGGCGCTTTCGCCCGGAAACGGGATGGGTGGTGACGAGGTCGATCCACGTTGGCTTAGCCGGCTGGACAGCGTCGATCGGACCTGCTTGAACGAACTGATCGGGTATGCACCACCAGCCTTCACCAATGACCTGCAGTGGATTGCTGACGATCCGCTTCGCTGGGAGGAATTGCGCGGCAAGGTCGTTGTGATCCAGACCTGGACGAGCAAGACGCCCGCCGGACGCAATTGGGCCAAGCGGACGAGTCGCCTGATTGAGGAGATCGCTCAGGATCAGGTTGCGATCATTGCGCTGCACACGCCGCAAGGCGCGGATACCGCCCGGACGTTCCTTGACCGCCGACCGTTGGAGGTTTCGGTCGCGATTGATCCCAGCGGGACGTTCTGCGATTCGCTCGGCGCATACAAGCGGCCGGTCAATATTCTCATCGATCGCAACGGCACAGTGCGTTATGCGGGATTGAATCAGCGCGGCGTTCAACTCGCTGTGGAGGATTTGATCGCTGAGCCGTGGGACGAAAACGCGACGCCGATCTCCAAGCCTGCGAATGAACCGACGGTCGCCGCCGAATTCCCGACCTTTATGACAAAAGTCTCCAATGCGACGGATCTCCGTGGAAAGCGCGGACCGGAGATGCATGTGTCGCAATGGCTCAACGGCACGCCGAGCGCTCAAGGCAAGGTCGTGGTCGTTGATTTCTGGGCGACATGGTGCGGACCGTGCGTTGCATCGATCCCTCACACGAACGATCTTGCTGACAAATTCCGTGATGATGTCGTGATCGTCGGCATCAGTAGTGAATCCGAAACCAAGTTCTGGCAAGGCATGGACAAACTCGCCGCCAGCAAGCGGATCAACCTCGACACGTTCCGCTACTACCTCGCGCTTGATCCGAGGGGAACCATGACGAAGAAGGTCAACAATAGCCGCATCCCGCACGCCATCGTCGTGAGCAGCGACTGGGTCGTGCGCTGGCAAGGCCATCCAGCCACGCTGACCGCAGCCGACTTGGGGCGCATCGTCGCCGCAAACCGGACGATGAACGGCGACGACAGGGCAGGCTCGCGCAATCGCTGGGCGACGAAGCGCTCAAGGTGACACCAGAGAACCGCACCTGCCGATGCCGATTCCATCAGAGAAGGCGGAGTTCAAGACTGCGGCGACGGGGTGGGTCTTCGAGATTCTCGGCGGCGAGTGAGTCCCGAGAACGCACGAACAGGGCGACTAACGATCGCGCGCATCCAAGCACTCCAACACATTGACAATCTTATTCCTCTACAGTCCAAACGACTTGGTCGACGCTAATCGTCCACGGGAAAATCAAGATTGGTCCGACCATGCGCCAACCGATACGGCTGCGAACCGCACCGGTACCGGCCTGAACATAATCCATAATGCCCGCAGATACATCAATTGTCACTACCAAGTCATTATCAAAACCTGCCCCCGTGACATCAACTTCCTCGTACATGCCCGAGTTCCAATTGAACATTTCAATCGTTTGCGATATCCCCGGGGTATTAGCGGTAGACTCTAGCGTTACGCTCAACGATGACGGGCTGTCCGATGGCAATGTTCCATCAAAAATCAACCAGACCGGCGCCTCGGCAAGAGTCAAAGTGATGCCCGGATTGTATTTCAGATAGGAATCATCCGACTCGTAAGTATCTTCCAGTGTACCTGACACGTAGAAGCCCCGGAACGCGTCGACGGAATCGGCGACCACTGTTGTTTCCGTGACGTCGTCCTCACATTCATCGGGGATGCCGTTGCCGTTTACATCCTGGCTTCTGCCGGACGCGATGTCGCAACTATCGGGAAGTCGATTCAGATTGCAGTCGATATCGTCGCCGGGAACAAAATCCAGACCAGTTGGATTCACCACCGACCCGGCCACGAGCACAAAGAACGACCGCATGAAGTTGCCGTTGTTGATGTCATACATATGGACAGCCGCGTTGCCGCCGTGTGATGCGACATAGACGTTGCCATCGGCACCAAGCCGCACGCCCCACGGGCCGTCGAGCCCCCAGAACCCGGCATCGAGCCCGCCCATATCCCATTGGCCAAGGAACGAACCGGTTTCACCGTCATACTCCAACAACGCATCGGAGCTAAAACTCGCCACGAGCAAGTTGCCGTCCGGCTTAAACAGCAGTCCCTTGGCAGTCGCCAGTCCGCCGTTGTCTCCGGCCGAAACGAAGACGTCAACGAACCCACCGTTAGAAACGTTGAACTCGTACACTTGGTTGTTGCTGGCCGTAATGAACAAGTTTCCGTTGGGGCCGAACGTCAGTCCGAATGGGCCGACCAATCCGCCGGCCTCAGATACAACAAACTCACCGACAAATTCTCCTGTTCCGCCGTCGTATTCCAGCACGCTGTCTGTTTGTAAACTGGCAACGAGTAGATTGCCGTTGGGCGCAAAGACAAGCCCCGCCGGCCAATTCAACCCACCGAGGCCCGACGGCACGAACACGCCGACAAAGTTCCCATCGACATCAAACTCCACGATGCGATCCGTTTCGGCGCTGGATACGAACACACGACCATCCGCCCGGATGATAATATCCTGAGGCTGATCCAATTGACCGGAGTCCGAGGTCCGCGCCACCACGCCTGTGGCAATGTGGCATTGACTGAGCATGCTCAGCGTTCGACTGGCCAACCAAATATTGTGCGCACCGCCTAGCTCCTCGTGATCAGCCTCGCCGTCGTCGTCACAATCCTGGAACGAATCGAGCAGGGCGTTTCGATCAATGTCCAGCGCCATGTCCGTCTGAATCTCGTTGTAATCAGACGTGCCGTTGCGGTTGATATCTGCTTCACATTCGTCGGGAATACCGTTGCCGTACAGATCCTGGCTCGTCCCCAGGAGAATATCCCAGTCATCCGGAACACCGTTGCCGTTACAATCCGGTTCACATTCATCCGGCACGCCGTTACCGTTGACATCGTTGCTGAACCCGGAGTTGATGTCCGCATCATCCAGTTCGCCGTTGCCGTTACAGTCTTCACATTCATCGGGAATACCGTTGCCGTTGACATCGGCGCTCTCACCTTCGTTGATATCGTTGGCGTCCTCCATGCCGTTGCCGTTGCAATCTTCGATGAGGCAATTCACTTGGAGAACGTGATCCTCAATGAACGGCTGTATCCCGGTATGAAAGCGGAGATCGATGTTCGCGTTCCCCCCCGGCACGATGTGGCAGTAACTCATGATCGTGCCGCGCTGAAGCACGCCGGAGTTGCAGTTGTCGATGCCGATATTGTGCGTGTGACCCGTGCCGCAGTTGTGCCCCAACTCGTGCGCTGTGACGATCACATCCCAATTCCCCGTGTTGGGCGTCTCTAGATCGGCGATCGAACCCAACGCATAGCCTGCGACTGAATACGCAAAATCACCACAAAGACCCGAGAGGTACGCCACGCCGCCGTAGGGCAGATCGCGTCGCCCGGTGAAGAACTGCGCAACGTCGCGTTCAACAGCCCCCATGTTCGCATTCCAGTAATCAACGAATGGGCCGAGCGGATCGGGTTCGTTAAACAGATCCTCCTCAGTATCCCAGATGCGCACGAACGTCAGCTCGAAGCGCGCGTTGACATCTCGCAAGTAGATATCGCTCACCGCGCCGTAGAGCTGCATGACATACTCAGCTGCAGCAACGGCATCATCGAAAAGTGAAAAGAACTCAAAATCAGTTTCAATCGCAATTTCGATAACACGTGTTGACGAGGTGCTCAGGCCGGACGTTGGTATTGCCGAGACAGATCGTTCGGCTTGCTCGAACATATCCACACCGCACATCGGCACGCCCAGGAGCGGCCCGATCCCGCCCGTTGTTTCGAAGATCGCCAACTGATCCTGCCCGAGATCAACATTGCTGCCCGACTTGGAAGTGATATGGAATTGGCCTCGACCTTGCCCAAGATCGACCAAACCGACACTACTGTTCTTGGAGACCGCGAGGAAGACGTGCGATCCCGGCTCGTCGACGACACTTCCGCGAAGGAGTGTGATATCCGCCGGATCAAAATCGTCCAGCGCGCTCGATTCAGCTGACCCCATTACGAATTGTGTTCCGGGAGTTGTGATCTCAAACCGTTGCAATTGCACATTGACCATCAAGTCCGCAGTGAGCGGAAACTGTTGGATGATGAACTCGTCGTCGAGCGCCGCCGCTCGGCGCAGCGCGGCACGGTCGAGATTGACGATCGTGGCGTTTGCCTGTGTCCGAACGAACTGAACGGCCGAGACCGTTTCGGCAGCGCGAGGTTCAGCGGGTTGTGCGACTGCGTCCAAAGCGACTGCCATCAACACTAAGAACGTAGCAACAGTCGTTGTCGGTAGGATGAAACCGAACTGTCGCATCGATCGCGTTCCTTGTGATGAGTCGAAAGCAGCGGAACTCAAAGCGGCGTGGAGCCAGCTTGCCAAGCCAACGCACCTTACCACTAGACTCTGGTGGTTCGCAAGGGAGAATACGGCGGTTCCGTGTATGGCTACTGGCTACATGCAAAGCGCGGCGCTCTACGTGGGCAAGCCGTGTTCGATACCATGACAATCGGCAGTTGCCAATAGCAGGGCAGGAGAGGATTGACAAGGAGATTCAAGCCATGCTGCAGCGTCAGATGATCATCGTCCTGGCTGGGTGTGTGATGCCTTTGGGGCTCGCTGGGGCGATGGACGAACCACAGGCCATCGGGTCGGCAAACCCACAGAAGTTCCAACGACCGGTCGCGACGTACTCAATCGTCGCGCGTGATCCTGATACCGGTGAGATGGGCGTCGCCGTTCAGTCGCATTGGTTCTCGGTCGGGCCAATCGTTCCGTGGGCTGAGGCGGGCGTGGGGGCCGTGGCCACGCAATCACTGGTTGATCCTTCCTATGGACCGCTTGGCTTAGATTTGATGCGCACTGGTCGCTCGGCGCCGAACGCACTCAAATCACTACTGGCAGGGGACGAGGGTCGAGCGGTGCGCCAGGTGGCGATGATCGATGCCGCCGGTCGAGTCGCCAGTCATACCGGCGATCGGTGTATTGCCGCGGCGGGCCATATCACTGATGACGAGCATCAATTCTCCGTGCAAGCGAATCTCATGCTCGGCGAAGAAGTCTGGCCGGCGATGGCGCAAGCTTACCGCGAAACGACCGGCGATCTGGCGGATCGAATGTTGGCGGCGCTCCAAGCAGCTCAAGACGTCGGCGGTGATATTCGAGGCAAGCAATCCGCTGCGATCGTGATCGTCGCCGCTGAATCCACCGGCAAGCCGTGGGTCGACCGCACGTTCGACCTGCGCATCGAGGATCATCCGCATCCGGTGCAGGAATTGAAGCGCTTGGTGAAGTTGCAACGCGCGTATCTTCATATGAACGCTGGCGACGCCGCGATGGAAGAGGCCGACTTCGCCAAAGCCAGTCAGGAATACGCCGCCGCAGAGAAGATCGCCCCGCACATCGTCGAGATTCCCTTCTGGCATGCGATCACCTTGGCAGGAAGCGGCGAGGTGGAGAAATCGCTGCCCATCTTCAAGCGTGTTTTTGCCCGCGAACCGATCTGGGCTCAGCTGGTGCCGCGGCTGATACCTTCACAGTTGCTGCCCGACGACGATGAGGTGATCGAGGCGATCCTTGCCCAGCTTCACACGGGTGGATAGGAAACGCACGGAGAAACCGCTCCCCAGACCTCCTGGAGGGGGTCTTCGCAGCTAATAGCCGGCCGTTTTGGCTCTGGGCGGGGGCACAAAATTCGACAGAGTTTTTGAAAAGAAGTCTTGACAGGCCCGGCTGTGCACTGGATACTGGCCGTGCGATCTGACCATGAAGCGTCAGGTCGTAAGAGAGAGAGTGTGCCCCGCCAGCGTGTGGCGGTCAAGGAGGAGTTATGTCTGTGCTGTCGCGCAGCGATCAAACAATCGGTTTAGTAGCGAACCTGCCCGTGGGCCGTCGAGTCGTGCTGGTGCGCGACCTGCGGAGCGACGGTTTGCAGCGCGCGAACGCTTTTGGAGATTGAAATCCGTGACGTGTGTTGCGGGTATGATATTGATGGGTCTCGTCGCAACGTAGCAACCTGAACACCGATGTGCGCTATGTTTGGAACGAGATATCGAAGGTCCGCCCCGTGGGAGCACGGGGCCCGTTTGGAGGGTAATTTCAAATGAAGACAATTGTATCTGTGCTTGCCGTAGCTGCATTCAGCGGCTCGGCGTTCGCCGGTGGTTTGCTCTACAGCAACGGCGCCGGGCCGGACTACAACAACGGCAACGAGATGGCCCAGTGGGCCCAGGCTGAGGACTTCACCGGCGTGGACGGCGTAATCAAGGACGTGCACTACAGCGTCCTTGACGGTGTGGGCGGTTTGCAAAGTTGGGACGGCACGGTCCAGTGGGCGATCTACCTAGGCGACCCGAACGCCAACGTCGTCGTCGGCTCGGGCGTTGGCGTGAACGTCCAATCGGCGTTCGATCAGAACACGAACGGCTTCGACTTCTTCTTCATCGATTTCGATCTCGACAACCCCGTCAATGTTAGCAGCGCGAACACCTACTGGCTCGCGCTGCACATGGGACAGGACTTCCTCGCCGACAGCCTCTTCTGGGCCACCCAGGCCGCCAATGGTACGGCCGCGGGCCTGGAGTCCAACGGCAGCTTCGGCGGCCCCTGGAACTCCAACGGCGTCGAGCACTATTTTGAACTCACCGGCGTCCCCGCTCCGGGCGCGCTGGCACTGCTCGGCCTAGCCGGTTTCATGGCGCGTCGGCGACGCAGGTAACCCGGATACCGAGCGTCCAAACCACACCTTCAAATGCGACGGGGCGGTCACACGACCGCCCCGTTTTCATTCTCCTTCCACCAGAGACAATCCAACACACACCCGGACCACGATCTCCCGATTCTCAATCGGCGTGCCCGTGGACTTGTGGACTCGTGCCCGCTGGGCGATCATGTGCTGCGTGAGGCCCAATTGGTGGATTATCCTGACCGCCCTCGTCCTCGCCGCAGGTGTGGTCGGAGCTTGGGTTGTCCTCAGGCCACCGCCGGTCATCGCACCGCCCCTGCCCGAGAATCCCGGCGCGATGGATCCGCTGATCCGTCAGCTCATCGATCGCTCCGTGACACAGGTGCGGCAACGGCCGCGTGATCCCCAAGCGTGGTACGAACTCGGCGCCGCCTACCACGCCCATCGCCTGACCGAGCAGGCAAAAACGTGCTACGAGCAAGCCGCCGCGCTCGACGACGTCGAGCCGCGATACCTCTACCAGCTGGCGCGGGTTCACGCCTTCCTGGGTGAGTACGACGAGGCGATCGGGCTGGCGGATCGCGTCATCTCCCTCAGCGACGGGTACTCACCGGCCCACTGGCGTCGAGCACAGTGGCTGGGCGAGACGGGGCGGCTTGACGAGGCGGAGCAGTCGTATCGCCGGGCGCTGGCTATCGATCCCCAGGCCGCCGTCGCGGTGCATGGTCTCGGGGGACTGCTGCTTCAACGGCAGCAGTTCGAGGAGGTCGCCGTGCTGATCGAGCGCCATCTCGCGGAGCGTCCGCGGGAGCCCTGGATGGATCAGCTCCTGGGCGCCGCCTCCGTCGGACTGGGTCGCACCGAGGAAGGGCGTCGCCTGATGTTGGGCACCCAGGATATCAAGCCGCCGCGAAGCGACGACGAGTGGGGCGCCCAGGTGGCTCGGCGCCGCACCGGCTACGGCAACATCACACAGCGCGCCCGCGCGCTCATCGGGGCGGGCCGCGCCGATCTGGCCGTGCAGCAACTCGAGCCGCTCATGGCCCGGCACGCGGACGATCCACGGGTGATCAACCTGCTGGCGTCCGCCGTTTCGGCACTCGGAAAGCTCGACGACGCCATCCGTCTTTATCAGCGGTCGGTCGCGCTGCAGCCAGATCAGTACACGGCCCATCTGAACCTCTCCTATCGCTACGAGAAGAGGCGTGACCTCGCCAAGGCGATGGATCACGCGGACCGCGCGATTGCCAACGACCCGCGACGAACCGAGGCGATGGTTCAGAAGGGCCGTTTGCTCATCTTCGCCCAGGACTTCGCGGCGGCGGCGGAGATGCTCGAACGCGCCATCGCCATGGGGGCCGATCAGGCCCAGAATCTCGTCACGCTCGGGCAGGTGCTCGACCGCCTCGGGCGGCCGCTCGACGCGATGGGCCGGTTCGAGCGGGCTCTGGCGATCAATCCCGAGTTCGGTTCGGCGCACACGGGTATCGCGCTCGCACTGGCGAGCCTCGGCGAGCCCGACCGCGCGTGGGAGTCGCTTGCCCGCGCTCGCGCGCTCATTCCCGACGATCCGTTTCTCGACCAGGCGGCGAAACTCATCGAGCAACGAACCGGCGCCATGCCGCCGGCGGCCTTGTCCCCGGAGGACGCGACCCCATGAGACTCGCCGCGTCCCGGGCGCTGTTCATCCTGCTGCCTCTTCTCAACGGGTGCAACGATGCCCCGCCGTCCACATCGTCCGACGCGCCGCCATGGCTGGAGGACGTCGCGGAGGCACACGGCGTGGACTACACCTATTTCTCCGGACACGCGGAGCGATTCCTCATCCCCGAGGGTGTGGGCGGCGGCGTGGCGCTGTTCGACATGGACGGCGACGACGACCTGGATCTCTACTTCGTCCAGGGCGGCGCGTGCATCGTCTCCGCCGACGACTGCGCGCCGAATCAGCTCTATCGCAACAACGGAGACGGAACTTTCGTCAACGTCACCGCCGGCAGCGGCGCCGATCACCGCGGCTACGGCATGGGCGTGGCCTGCGGCGACTACGACAACGACGGGGACGTCGATCTCTACGCCACCTGCCTCGGGCCCAACGTCCTGCTCCGCAACGACGGCGAGGGGCGCTTCACCGATGTCAGCGCCTCCGCCGGCGTCGATGACGACGCCTGGGGCGCCAGCGCCGCGTTCGTCGACTACGACCACGACGGCGATCTCGACCTGTACGTCGCCAACTACATCAACTGGTTCATCGACCGTGACCTGCCCTGCTACAACGATCGCGGCGAGCTGGACTACTGCGGGCCCGTCAGCTACGACGCGCCCGCTCCGGACGTGCTCTACCGAAACAACGGCGATGGCACGTTCACCGACGTCAGCGACGAGGCGCTGCGAGACGAGTACTACGGCAACGGGCTCGGTGTCATCTGCGGCGACTTCACCGGCGACGGGCTCGTGGATATCTTCGTCTCCAATGACGGCATGCGGGATCAGCTGTGGGCCAACCACGGCGACGGCACGTTTCGCGACGTCGGCCTGACGTGGGGCTGCGGGTACGACAACAGCGGTCAGCCCAAGGCCGGCATGGGCGTCACCGCCGCCGACATAGATGACGACGGCGACCTCGACGTCATGGTGTGCAACCTCGCCACCGAGTCCGATTCGTTCTTTCTCAACACCAACGGCTTCTTCCTCGACTCGACCGCATCGGTCGGCCTCGCCGCGGCCAGCCGCTCGTTCACGCGGTTCGGGATGGCCTGGGTCGATCTCGACAACGACGCATACTTGGACCTGTACCAGGCCAACGGACGTATCGCCCGGCACGGGCAGCATTACTCCGACAATCCCTACGCCGAGCCGAACCTGCTGATGCAGGGCGGGCCCGGCCCTTGGTTTGACGCCGTCGAGCCGCTCGGAGGGACCGCCGAGCTGCTCGCGCACACGAGCCGCGGCGCCGCGTTCGGCGACATCGACAACGACGGCGGCATGGACGTCGTCGTCGTCAATCGCGGCGCCCGCGCGTACGTGCTTCGCAACGTCGTGCCCGACCGCGGACACTGGATCGTGCTCCGCGTGATCGACGAGCACGGCCGGGACGCCTTCGGGGCGACGATCCGCATGACGCTGGGGGATCGCCGCATCGCCCGAGACGTGCGCGCGGCCTACAGCTACTTCGCAAGCAACGACCCGCGCGTGCACGTCGGTCTCGGCGACGCCACGAGCGTCACCAACGTCACCATCACCTGGACGGACGGGACCACCGAGTCCTTCGGCGACCTCATCGCCGACCGGATCACCACCCTCACTCGCGGCACCGGACGGAGCGGCTCCTAGCACCCCGTTGAAGAACTCGGGTGGCTCCCGAGTGCGAGGCTTTTCGTCTTGCCAAGGAGGCGAAACGAGGGCATATGGGCTATCTATGACGGCAACGGCGGATCGCCCGGCGCGGTCATCGATACCAGCAGCGGGTTGAACTTCAACACGACGTGCGATCAAAACGCGAATGGTTGGGACTTCTACGACATCACCTTCGATCTCGGCGGCATTGGCGTGGCCGTGAATGCAGGCGACAACTACTTCGGCGCATGTGCAAGCGTTCCCACTGATACTCCGTGACTCGCGGCGTACTTCCCAACGCAATCGGCGAGCTTCTGTGTTACCTTGGGTGACAGTGTGCCGAAGTCGAACGCGCGAGAATGGGCCGGACGCAGGACGGGACCTCCGCTGGTGCTGGCGGTATTGGCCGCCTACGGATGCGACCGATCCACGCCGGAGGACCTCGAGCCGGTAGAGCGGGTCGTTGAAAACCCCATCTTCCGCGACGTGACGCACGAGGTGGGAGTTCAGTTCATCCACTTCACCGGAGCGACTGGCCAGTACTACTTCCCGGAGATCATGGGCGCGGGGGTAGCGCTGCTCGACTACGACGGCGACGGGGATCTCGACCTCTACCTGCTCCAGGGGAATCTGCTCATGCCGGGCGACCGCCTGGAAGACGCCCTCTTTCCTCCGGACGAGGCGCTTCCACTGAGCAATCGTCTCTATCGCAATGATCTGATCGTCGATGGCCAGCGCACCGGCGCCCTGCGCTTCACCGACGTCACGGCCGAATCGGGCGTCGGTGATACGGGATACGCCCTGGGCTGCGCGGTCGGTGACTACGACGGCGACGGGGACGCGGATCTGTACGTGACGAACTACGGGCCGAATGTCTTGTACCGCAACGAAGGCGACGGCACATTCACGGACGTCACGGAGACGGCGGGTGTGGATGACGCGCGGTGGAGCACCAGTGCCGCGTTTCTCGACTACGACGGTGACGGTGATCTCGATCTGTATCACACCAACTACGTTGCATTCGCCGACGACATCGGGCGGGTATGCCGCCGTCCGACTGGAGATCGCGAATACTGCACGCCGCTCTCGTTTCGTCCGCTGCCTGATGTGCTCTACCGCAATGACGGCAACGGCACCTTCACGGATGTCTCAGCGTCGGCGGGTCTTGACGAGGCGTTCGGGAACGGGCTCGGCGTGATCACCGCGGACTTTGACAACGACGGAGCGATCGACATCTACGTCGCGAACGACGGCGTGGCCAATCAACTGTGGATGAACCGCGGAGACGGCACATTCGAGGACCGCGCCCTGCTGGCCGGCGTCGCGTTGAACGAGTCGGGCACCGCCGAGGCGAGCATGGGCGTGACCGTCGTCGACTACGATGGGGACGGTGACGAGGACATCTTCGTCACAAACCTGATCCTGGAGACGAACACCCTGTACGTGAACCAGGGCAACGCTCTGTTCGACGACCGAACGTTCGATCAGTCGCTGGGTCCGTCGAGCCGCCCGATGACGGGATTCGGAACGTGCTTCCTGGACTACGACAACGATGGTGGGCTCGACATTCTCGTCGTCAACGGGGCAGTGGCGAAGATCGACACGCAGCTGAGCGACCCATACCCGTACCTGATGCCGAACCAGCTCTTCCGAAGCACGCCAACGGGACGATTCGAAGACGTATCACACCAGGCCGGGCCGTCATTCGCGCAGCTCGAGTCGAGTCGCGCCGCCGCCGTCGGCGATCTCGATCTGGACGGCGATGTCGATGTCGTCATTACCAACAACAACGGCCCGGCGCGTGTGTTGCTCAACGAAGCGAAGACCGACAACCACTGGCTTCGCGTCCGCGCCGAGCCGTGGACCGACGGGTGCGGCGCCGTCGTCGAGCTGACCCGGGCCGACGGCGTGAGGTTCGCGCGTCGCGTTCGCACGAATGGCAGCTATTGCTCGGCGCGGGACCGGCGTGTCTATTTCGGCCTCGGGACTGCGGCCGACGCGGTCGCCATCACCGTGCGCTGGCCGGACGGAACTCGCGAGCAATGGACGGACGTCGCCGTGGACCGCGAAGTGGTCGTGCGACGAGGAGAAGGCCAATGACGAGCCGAGCGCGGAACACCGCGCTGGTTGCCGGCACCCTCGCGCTGGCGGCGGCCGGACTTACGATGCATTTCTCCGGCGCGCTCCGCGCCGCGCCCGACCTCGAGCCAATCCCCGAGATTCGCGTGACCACAACGGACCACGCCGTTCAGGAACAGCTCGTCGGGGCGAGGCGCGTCGTCGAGGACGATCCATACGACGCCGCCGCCAACGGAAGACTGGGCATGCTCTACGAGCTGTACCTGTATCCGGAAGCGATGCGTGTGTGCTACGAGCGCGCAAGCCGACTGGCGCCGAGCAAATTTCGCTGGAAATATCACTTGGGCCGATCCGAACGAATGCTCGGCGATCCCGACGCCGCGATCGTAACGCTCCGAAGCGCTCTTGAGATCGACGAAGAGTACGTGCCCGCGCTTGTGGAGCTGGGCGAGGCGTATCTGGAACGCCGTCGCAGCGCCGAAGCTGAAACGACCTTCCAGTCGGCATTGCGTCTGAACCCGCAGTCGTGCGCCGCAATGCTCGGGCTCGGCCGGGTCATGGCGAAGCGGGGTGAGCACGACGCGGCGATCAAGCACTACGAAGAGGCGCTGCGGGTAGCGCCGGACCATGCACCACTTCATTACGCGCTGGGACTGTCCTATCGCGCGCTTGGCGAGACGGACAAGGCGCAGCTCCACCTCGAGACGGCCCGGAACGGCAAACCCAACAGTCCGGACGCCGATCCACTCCGGGACGAGATACGTGATCTGGAAGTCGGTATCGATGCTGACTTTCGACGCGCCACGCAGTTGCTCAATTCCAGGCAGTACGACCGAGGTATTACGCTCCTTCGCAAGGTGGTGGCCGCTGATCCCGATCACCATGGCGCCTTCGCGTCGCTCGGCAAGGCACTGCTGCTCGTGAACCAGCCCGTCGAGGCGCTTGCCGCGTACGAAAAGGCGATCGCGCTCGATCCGTCCAACGTGGAATGCCTTCGAATGTCCAGCGTACTTCTGTACCGCGCGCAACGGTTCCAGAGCGCCGTTGAGCGGCTGGAGAAGGTATTCGAGTCGGGCGTCAGTAACGCCGACGATCATCACCTGTACGGCGCCATACAGATGCAACTGAGGCACCCGGTCGAGGCGATCCGCCACTTCGAGATTGCGCTCGAGCAGAAACCGGACCATGTCGACGCGCGGCGAGGACTAGTGGCGATGTTGAAGTTCCAAGTGAACCAAGCCGCGACGGATGCGGAAGCGGTGTCGATTCTACGGCGCATCATCGAGCTTGAACCGAGCGACACCCAGGCCCTGACCATACTCGGCACCCGGCTCGAGCGTATGGGTGATCTGGCCGCAGCGCTCGACACATTCGAACGGGCGCTCGCGGCGAATCCGAATCTTCCGGAAGTCGTGCGGAAATGCGAAGAGCTGAGAGCGAGGCTCGATTCGAGGTGAACGGGCTCTCCCACGCGCCCGGCATGGAGCCGGCTGTTGCCAGTGGAAACAGGAACAGTGGGATGTCTCGGTGAATCACGATGGGAAACAAATGGAGCTGCGGCTGATACTTCTGTTCCCAGACAAAGGTCGCCGCATTTCGTCCGGCCCCGGCGTGCTTCCGGCGGGCCTCGGCCACCAGCTTGGCCCGGAACAGAATGGCCGCTTCGGCCCCATCGCCGATCGTGTTCTGACCATGATCGCCGACTGGCTGGAGCAGCGCATCGCAACGGATTAGTCATCAGTCGATGAGCCAGAGTGCGTAGAATACGACTCACTTCCGGAGTTCAAGGATGAGCAACACCCCGACACCAAACGCAGCTAACGGTCGCGGTGAGCACGGCGTACAGCTATCTGGCGAGTAATGATCCGCGTGTACATGTCGGGCTGGGCTCGCACGGGGTCGCCAACCAAGTCACGGTGCGCTGGATCGACGGCGAGGTCGAATCATTTGGCGACCTGTCCGCCAATCAGATAGTCACGCTCGAGCACGGCAGTTCGAGAATGCCTGCTCAATTACCGGGAAACTGAGCATCCTGAGAACGAAGCGCCGATTCCAGCCCAACCTCAGGTACAATACGCACACGCCGAACAGGGGTCCGCTCATGGGTACACATCAGCGTGTACTTTCTTGCATCTGGCTTCTAGCTGGTCTTTGTCTCGTTTCGAATGCCCAGGGACAAGGCTCCACCCTCTTCTCTACACCGATCACGAGTGAGGAACTTGAGCAATACGCTGCGATTCTGTCGCTCACTGAATCGCAAAGCGAGGCGATCGAAGCCCCCTTCCAGGAATACCAACAATCGTGCAGTGCGATCAACCAAAATGATATTCCTCAGTGGGAAACTGAACGGACGACTGCGCTGCGCAGCGGCCCGGAAACAGCATTCAATGTTCCGCTTCAACGTAAGTACTACAGGAAGTGCCTGGCGATCCGCGCGCGACTAGCAGCGCTAGACAACCAGTTTCTTCAGCAGCTCGATGCTCATTTGTCCGAAGATCAACGCCCGAGCATGCAGCATGTGCGTCTGCTGCGTGAGCGAGCGCGTTTTCGGTTGACAATTCTGCGCAGCGGGCAGGTTCGTCACGAAACCACCATCGACTTGGCGCAACTCCTGCGTTCGATCGAGCTGACTGCCGATGAACACAAGGCGCTTGAGGCTGTCCTGGAAGGGTATGGATCGGCCATGGTTGCGGCTGTGCGCCGCTACGGCTCGGCGCTGATCGAACGGATGATCGTTTGGGGAGACGAACAGGAGGATCCGGAGAAACGAACGCTCCAGTGCAATGAGCCGGGCGTCGGCGTTCTCGAAGTGAATCGAAAATGGCTCGAGGTGATCGCCGGCGTACTGTCGCCTCAAGCAGCCGCACAGCTGCGCGACGTCTACCGCAAGGAGGCTTACCACGGCATCTATCCCGATCTTGAAAACGCGCAACGCATGTTCGATGCCGTGCTCCGGATGCCACAACTCAACGATGAACAGAAGACGGCGATCACCGCCCAACGCAATGCGTACATCGAACAGCACACCCGGCTCACCGAACGGATCATCGCGCTGGTGGATGAGATGCGCCGCTCGCCGGAGTTCTGGCTGGCGGTGGGATCGTCCCTCGTCGTACCGCTGGAGGGGCTTGATGAGGCTCACGCCCTTATGGATCGCCGCAAGGAATTGAACCGCGAGGCGGCTGAAACCCTTGCGGCGCTCCTTGGCGAGGCACGGATTCGAGCGATGCGGCGGGCGGCATACGCCGAATACAGCGGCAAGGCAATGGTGCGTCTTCCGATTCCAAAGCGCCTGCCGCGATTCATGCGCATTCAACTGGCCAACGATACGGTGGCAGGCTCGGCGATGGGCGGATCGCCCGTGCTGACGCTGTTCTTCGTCGAGTCGTACCCGCCCATCAAGACGCAGTGGGTCCAGCAGCTTGCTGACAAACTTGAATTGACTGACTCGCAGCGTGATATCGCGCTGACCCTGCACGAGCAGTACGCCAAGGATCTCATGGCCCAGCGCAATGCTATTCCTGAGGAGATCAAAAAAGGTGAGGAACAGCTCTGGGCGTACGGGGACGATGATTCTTTCGAACCACCGACGCTTGACGAAGTCGAGGAACTTCATATCCAGAAAATGCGAATCGTCGATTCGCTTCTCCGGATCGATAATCGTTTCTTTGACGACCTGGGGGGCGCCGGCCTCTCCTCGGAACAGAAGGCGAAGCTCGCTAGCGCCCGCCGTTCGCGCACGCGGTCTCTTTATCTTCGTAGAAGCGGTTCCAGGATGTGGCTGCAAGGCAGGTACATCGGCGGGAGATCGGAGCTGTACGAACTCGATCTGCTGCCATTGCTCGATGACATCGAACCTCCCTCAGAGAACGCAGAAGAATTCAGCACGATACGTGATTCATATGATGTGACTACGGCAAATTTGGCGCGGCAGCGCTTCGAGGCGGCGCACGACTGCAAACTTCTCGCAGAACAGCTAATCATAGAGTCGTTTCGCGACGGCGATGAATACTACGAATTCAGCTTGATGGGTGAGAATGATCGGGCCCGCCGGTTCAATGCGGCGTGCGCGCGCCTCGCCTCAGCTGAGGAGCAATACTACCAGCTGAACCGCTCGACGCCGAAACAACTGATGGATTTGCTCACACCCGACGTTGCACGAACGCTGGAAGATCGCTTTCGTGAAGCTGCTTATCCGGAAATCCTTGAAGATCCTCAGGCAATGCACGAGAAACTGGAAACGGCACTGCGCACACTCGATCTCTGTGCGGATGAGCGTAAGGCAATTGTCAGTCTTCGAGATGAATACAGTCGCAATTACAGGGCACTGATCGGCCGGCTCGTCGCCACGCAACGGCATCCGCGCGATGTCGGGTACTACCGGATCGATAACGGCTTGGTCAGTCGCAATTGGCACGCTCAATACGGCCAGCAGTGGCAAGAAGTCGAGGCATTGCAGTTCGAGCGCAAGGAACTGAACGCTTCGTTTCGGCGCCGTCTCGATCTCATTCTTGGGCCCGAAGACCGTTCACAGCGATAGTCGCGTTTGGAAAGGGAGGACAAAGAGTTGCGTGTGCGGGGCCGGCGCGCACACACGGCCCCGGGGTTGAAGCCCGAGGCCGTGCGCGAGGAACCTGGCCAAGGCCAGGGAGGAGAAAGAATCTCAGGTGCTACCGTTCAGAAGATCCCCAATTCGCAAGGAGTATGAGCAGGTCGCCGCTGCTGACAACGCCGTCGGCATTAAGGTCGGACGTGCAGTTCTCGCACGCCCCCCAGTTATCGCGCAGCAGGTCAAGGTCATGCAGATCGACGACGCCGCTGCCGTCCAGGTCGCCCCGGCCCCAGAATGCGCGACCCCGGAACGAGCCGGCTCGATGTATTGCCGGCTGTGAGTAGCTCGACGCTTGCGGGCACGAGCCCCAATTCTGCAGCAGGAACGACACGTCCGACGCATCGACATCATCATCGCGATCCAGATCACACGGCCCACTGGCCCCTTCCATCCCCCATTGGCTGAGCAATATCAGCAGGTCCAGCGCACTCACTTTTCCGTCGCCGCCGAACGGTGCGCAGTCGGCGGCACAAAACGGCACGCCGAACCCAAAGTCGCTGCTGTAATCAGCGTTGGCCCACACGAAGCCGCGCTGCAGATTCGCATCGTACACCACGCCCCAGTCGCCGATGTCCCCCGTGGTACCCCAGCCGTCATCTGGATCGTCATCAACGATCTTGTCGCCGATGGGTCCGCGGCGATCAGGGCTGTCTTCCGTATTGAGTACGACGCCGAGCACCCAGTTGCCGCTGGGTCCGTCAAAGGACGTCACGTCCAGTAGGGCATGATCCCTGCCCTGCAACTGCCCCAGGTCGAAGGGGATATTCAGCCGCATGAAGAACTGTCCGGGCTTGAGTGTCGTCTCGGTTCGTAGCATGGAGCCCAGCTCGCTGAAGCCGACTGCGCCGGGATGCGCGTCCCAATCAATCTGAGTGACGGCGAACATCGCATCATCCGGGCCGGAGATGTTGAACACGGCGACGGCCGCGTTGGAGAACGGATCAAAGGGGCCGCCGTTAGGAATGAGTACGATAAGGTCGCCCTGATCGAAGTCGTCTTCCGAGGCCATAGCGTCCTGGGGCTCGTGCCCGCCTTCGTACGCCCCCATATCGACGATGGGCGGCGTGCCGTTGCCGGTGTCTTCCACATCGGGGTCATCTTGGAAGCGCGGGTTGCCGTCCAGGTCGGTGTTGATGCCGTTGGGGACAGCGTCGTTGTCACCGGCGTCGATGCAGGGTGAGCCGAAGGTAAGGCGCAAGTCTTCGCCGCTGGGCTGCAGGAACAATGGATCGGCGTCGATGTTGCCGGTGCCCGGCCATCCGCCTTGGACGTCGCTGTAGGTGACGGTGAACGAGTCCCCCTCGTGTTGGGCCGGCGTGTTGCCCCAGAGCACACAGTTAGCCAGGATCGCGGAACCGCCGGAATCATTCTCCATGCCGTTCCCCAGATTGTTTCCGAAGGTGCAGTTGATCAGTGTTGCGATCCCGCCGTTGCCAAGTCCACCTCCCATGGTTGCGGTGTTGCCGCTGAAGGCACAGTTCACGAGCGTTATGTCGCCGTCACTACTAAAAATCCCGCCACCCACGAAGTCCCCGTCATTCCGAAAGAATGAGCAGTTGGTCAAACTCGCCTCACCGTACCCGATGGTTAATCCGCCGAAAGCGAAGCTGCCCACGTTTTCGATAAAGACGCAGTCGGAGACTGTCACAGTGTTGAAGGTCGAGAACACGCCACCCGCGCCGGCCGTCGCGACATTGGCAATAAATGTGCATCTGTCGAGTATCAAATCCCCCTCTTCGCTATGAAAGATCGCGCCGCCAGTCGCCGCGGTGTTGGAGTCGAAGACACAGTCAAGAACGCTAGCGCCGGCGTTCTCAGAGAAGAACCCTCCGCCCTGGTCCGCTGAGCCGTTGGTAATGGTGAAACCCTGGATCACGGACTCGGTGGTTTCGCCATTCGTGAATCTGAAGGCGCGATCGCTTCCTTGACAATCGATGATGCAGTTGCCCGGACCGTTTGCGGACTGAACCGTTATCAATCGCCCGTTGTAGCTGATATTCTTGTTGCCCAAGCCGGTGTAGACGCCATCGGCAACGAATACGACGTCCCCGTTTGAGGCCGCATTGATCCCGTTTTGGATGGTCGCCTTGGGACCGTCGGGCCCCGCACACACCGGGCTGGTCCCGGTCCAGCCATTATCTCCGCAGCTCCCATTGACGTAGTAGGTGGTTTGCGCACGGGCTGCCGCTGTGATCAACAGCAGTCCAACAACACAAACACATCGCATCAATATTCTTGTCCTCATGGCGAGCCCCTTTTCAAGAAGGAACCAGATACCCAGCGAACAGGTCCGGCGGCGCGTGCGGTTGCAAAAGAGCAACACCGCCTTTAGCGCCATCGGCCTGTGAAACACGCAGGTCAGGTCGTCGATCGGAAGGGCCGGAAAAGAAATGGTCTGCCGGAGTACCCGGCGAGTTGAGCGCAAGTGTTTGTCGGACAAAGACATACACGCAGCCTCCCACCGTCAGAAGTGGTAAGTCAAGTCGATTCACCGCTGCTGAGCCTGTGCGTCGCCGAGCGCCGCGCGAGATGAGCCCCTGTTCCTAATGAGTAGATACGCTGGTTTTGCTGAGATTTTGCGCAAAGCGCGAAATCTTTTTTTTCATCGGCCGGTCTCGGGTCCCCACGGCAGGGGCGTCAAGACACTAAACGCCAGCCCGCGCGCCGTCGCGCCGACCTTGATGACGAGCGTGCCGAAGCCGGTCCTGCCCGCGTCACAGGTGCCGAAGATCGTCCCAGTGGAATCAGAATCGGAGACCACAAGTTCGCCGAATGAGGAAAGAGGAACGCTCCTGTCCAACGAGGCCGCGGTTGCTTGAGACCTGCGTGCCGTCGGTAATGGCTAGCCCGCCGATGCAGGGAAACCTAACCAACCCTGAGAAATGCCTAGACTACAAGAGGCTCTACGGTCCAAGCGTCGAGAAACACGGCGGCTCGTTTCTTGTACGGGGCGCGCGAGGATATTGATGCACAAAGGGGCGCTTTGCGTGTGGTGTCTATACAGCTCGAGTTGGTCGACACAGCCCACACCTGGGACCACTCGCCTATCTCCACCGAGTCTCGTGCCGCGCGTGCGCGGCGAACATGAGTGTTACCGTCCCTGAAGGCCCCTCGGCGAGAACCATGACTTGCAGGCGTCTACATGCGGTCGTCATCACACACACAACGCGCCACCTCGAAGGGACGCTCGCGGGCCTTGCGCGACAGACGCGCGCACCTGATACGGTGACGCTGTCGACCGACGTCGACGACGCGGCCATCGGGGATATCGTGCAGGCATGGAGCCCCGATCTCGCTAAGTCCGAGGTGCGCTGGGTTCGTCGGCCCTTTACCGGCGAGGCGCGACCCGCACAAACGCGCAACAACGCGGTGCGCGCGCTTCAAGCCGCGGGTCTACTCGCTGACGGTGACTCGCTCCTCATGCTCGACGGCGACATGGTGCTGAACGATAACGGTGCACAGATGCACCACGAGCTTATCGGCGAAGGATGCGATGTGGTCATCCCTTTTCGTTCGTGCTTCGACCCTCGAGAAACCGAAGCCTTCGACGCGCGCAAATACTTCAAGCGCGAGTTTGATCTCCCGTCGGGTGAAAAGTACCGCGCCGAATTGCACAAGAGGCAGAGGCGATACGAACGCCAAGCGCGTCAACGAATTTTTCCCTGGACTAAGGCTCACAAGCCAAAGGTCATTGGCTGCCACCTGTCGATGGTCATCAGAAGCTATAAGGCCGTCAACGGATTCGACGAAGAGTACACCGGATACGCCAGCGAAGATGACGACGTCTCTCGCCGACTCAACCAGCTTCGTCCACGCACGCGACTCGCCATTGCAGTAGAACGCATCACCGCCTTTCACCTATGGCATCCGACGCGCGGCGGCAACGAACGCAAGACCAGCGATGCCTACATGCGATTCCAGCGGACAGACCTGCCCACATATAGTCGCTACGGACTCGATAATCCTCTTCCCCAGGACGAACCAATCGTGGACGTCTTGTAGTGCCTCTGACTAACTTCTGACGGCGCGTAGCATGAATCGTCGTCCACCCGCGGAAGAAACCATACAGCGGAAGCCGAGCGACTCGATACGAGCGTGCAACCTTCCGAGGTCGTGGCCCTCCGCCTCCGATTCATGCACCTCTATGACCATTTGCCCTACGATCTCGAAACATTCATCGGGCGTGTTATAGAACAAATCGAACTCACCGCCTTCGCAGTCGACCTTCAACAGGTCGAGGGAAGAAATATTTAGAGCTTCGAGCGACTCTTGGAACGTGATACCGCGAACCGTTACCTTGTCGACGGCGTCACCGTCCTTCGGCTCAACAAGCGACGCCGTCGGCGTAAATTCCTTGCCCGAATCGAAGAACAGTGTCGCTGTCGCGTGCGGCGAACCGAGTACCGCGTATTGGCACGGTTCGATTCCACCCGGGACGTCAGCGTTCATCTCTGCGTTCGCTTTCAGCATTGAAAAGTTCGCGGGAAACGGTTCAAACGCGACAATCCGCGCGTCCGACCTGCGAGAAAGCATAAGAAGCGAAAACAAGCCGGCATTCGCGCCTATGTCAACAATCGTTGCCCCTACAGGCAACGACGCGGCCAACCGGTCGACTGCGTAGATATCTTCCATGAAAACCTCGCGAAAAACGGCCAGCAAAGCTCTCGGTACGACGAGCGACACGCCGGAGCGCCTCGTGTGGAACGTAATCCGCTCAATCTTGGAATGCGACCACTTACGCGTTACATACGCCGGCCAGTTCTTCACGAAGCGGATAAGGTTGGTGTATTGCCGAAGACGATCCGGTTTCTTGTACGGCTGAATGGATCGGAAATTCGACATCGTGGCCTCCCGCTTGAGCGTCAATCTAGCAGAAGAAACTCACCCACCGCATCGTCTTCCGCACGGTCGTTGTATTCCCGCCAGGCAAATGGGCCACGAGTAACGCGACGGATTTGCTCATCGCTTTCCTAATCATCGAGTCACCGTTGACCAGCGCCTGCATGGGCCCACTCGCCAGGTCTCTTCAGGAGGTCTCCGTGCCGGTTTTGCCAAGATTTTGTGCAAAGCGCGAGGGTTCTTTTCATCGGCCGGCTTCCCAACCCCTTGACCGGGGTGCTAAGACACCGATTGCCAGCCCCGCGCCCCGTGGAGCTTCGATACCACAGCTCCCTCGTCAGCTAACTCCAATTCGCCAGGAGAATGAGCAGATCACCTGCGCCGACGACACAGTCGCCGTTCAGATCCGCGAAACAATCGTTGCAATCCGCGCACTTCCCCCAATTGGCGAGCAGGATAAGTACATCGACCGCGCCGACAGTTCCGTCCCCGTTGAGATCACCAAGAGGTGGCCCAATCGGTGTCAAGCGCACTGCCACACCGCTGAATTGTTGGTGGGCGCCTTGGATTGTGATCTGCCCACTCGAATTGATTCCCCACGGCAACCCAATACCGATCAGATCTTCATCATCTGAGGTCCAAAGTTCATTCAAGTCCCACATCGTGCCATCCTGCCATAGGAAGGGTCTACTAGCGTTGCTGTCGAGCAGTTCGCACCGGCCGATCACCTGACCGGCGTCATTCAGATCGAGGACGCGCGTCTCCTCAAAGCCTGGCAACACGCCCAGATCGATCCACTGGCCATCGCGCCAGAGGAACGACCGGACGATGATTTCCTCGTTGTCGTTGAACATTCGCCCTTGAACAGCCACGTCTCCGTGGTTGTTGATCGCCATGCCTTCGCCCGTGAACCCGCCGGGGATCACCCCCAAGTCCGTCACCTTGCCGCTATCCCAGATAAAGGCGTGGGCATCTGTGTTTTCATTCGTGCCCATCCAACCCGTAACCATCCCCAGGTCGTTGATGTCGTAGGCGATACTCCTTGGCGCGCCGAGGTCCGGCGTTAGGTCGGCGATCACCCCATCTTGCCAGATGAACGCCAGGGGCGAGGGCCCGAAGACGAGATTGCCCCAGTGGCCGACAACTTGGCTGTTGGCATTGATCGCCAGCGCGTTACTTGAATCGCCGCCCCGAGGCACGCCCAGTTCGATGAATTGGTCTTGATGCCAGAGGATCGCCTGCGGCCGAACGTTCAGCCGCAGGAACCCGACAATCTCACCGGCGCTATTCAAGTCTTGGGCTCGACCCTCCGAGAAGCCCGCGGGGATATCCAAAACGACGCGACCCGTTTGGGGTGACCAGAAGAAGGGTTCATTGTCGTTGTTGCAGTCAAAGTTGTAGCCGCAGATGTTGCCCAGGTCGTTGATCCCCAATCCCACCGCCGGCTCGTACCCGAATATCCCACAAAACGGCCCGGGAATGACCTCAACCTCATACTCCGGCCCCCCGGAAATAGCACCGCCCTCGGAATGCGCTGCTTGCCCACTCATCATCGCCGTCAGAATCGCGAAACATACTGTACGTTGTCCATTCATTGTTCGTCCCTCCCGCGACCATCGGTCGCGGCTTTATACTTCGTGCCTATGTGCCTCGGTCCCTTTTGTCTGCTCATCTGTGTTCACCTGTGGTTACCTCTTATCCCCAGTTCCCAAGTAGAATGAGTAAGTCGCCTGCGC
>CBDUST010000002.1:0-52040 GCA_965369945.1 uncultured bacterium
CCCCGGGGCAAGGGGGGAGTGGCACGGAACAACCCGAACCCCAAAGTGGCCCGGCCTGGGCTCTCCCTGAGCCCAGGCCGGCAATGTAGGTACGCAGTAAGAAGAGTCGTCAGGTCAAGAGGCATCGCCATATCGGCGACGATTATGGGACTGCCCGTTCCGCAGTCTCGCTTCGCTCTAGTCGAACATCGCGGTAACCGAGGGCATCACATCATCCGTCGAAAGCACCAGGTTCGTTCGCAGATTGAAGATCGCCTGGGACGACTGCCGCTGGGCGTAAAACAACTGGAAGTGATAGGTCTCAGCGTCCACGAGGGTCAGGCGGTCCAGCGAGATGTACTGGGACGTGCTGTCCCCGATGCCGCCGATGTCCAGGACTAGCTTCCCGTCGATGAACAGCCACATGTCATCGGTTCCGTTGAACTCAACAAACTGGCCGGCACACTGCTCATAGACGAACTCGGCGTCGATGGCGTAGGTAAAGTAGTGGTTGTTGCTACCCCCCTGGTTCCCCAACAACTGCCCATCGATCGGATGGAAGTCAGCGCTCAGGAAGGAGTAGACGCCCAAGCCGTCGCGCGTGACGGTGATCCGGTGCATGCCGGAGACGTTCACCCCCGGCACGTCGTCGTACCACTCGTCGAACGTGGCCGCGGAGAGGATTCCACCGCTACTGATGGAGCCGGCGACACCTTCCGTGTCGGTCACACCATTGCCGCAAACATCAAAGGAGGCACCGTTACGGTCGAGGTGGAATTCGGACGTGTTGCTCATGTCAACCGTTCCGCCCACGAACGTACCGTAGAACTCGGCATTGTTGCGCAGGTGAAACAACCCGTCGGGCGAAATCACCCTCGCACAGAGAATAGCGCCGTCCTGTACGTCGATGTGATTCGTGCCCAGGTTATAGATAGTAAAGGCGGCTGGGTTGCCGTTGAAGTTGACCTCCGATTGATCCTGGAAGTGTGTGTTCCCCTTCACGTACAGGGTCACCGAGGCGCCGGAAAGCAGTTCAAATACTGTCCCCTGGTTCTGAACCGTGAAATCCACCTCGCACAGAATGGTGACGTTACCGTCAATTTGGATACGGTGCTGCCCGCCAACCTCGAACGTGTTGCAGTGGATGTCGCCGGTGATGACCGTGGTGCCGTTGCCCGAGTAGACGACCTGATCGATCAGGGGCGGTAATCCCACAGGCTCGGTGAGCACCGGCATGGTTGAACCGGTGACGAACGTCGGCGCTGGGCCGACGTTGGCCCCGCCGTAGGGGCCAATGGAGGAATCGTACGTATCCGAGAATGCCCCATTAAGAAACGTCGGCGCGCTCACCACAAAGACCGGAGCCCCAGGTAGATAGATATTCGGGGCAATCGGACGACTGGCGGCGTCTGTCCACTGGGTATCGACCCGAAAGCCGTTACCCACAAAGACGGGGTGCCCGTCCGCGCCCAGATCCAAGCCCACGTTGCCCGCATAATGACCCAGACCCGCGGCAGGGATGACGTCAAAGTCCGGATGAGCTGCGGTGAAGTCGCGGATCGTCCCGGCCAACCGGATCTCGTCCGGCGGCGCTTGGACCACGCCGGTGGAAGTGGGAACGAGCGATTCCGGCAGTGAGAACGAGAACACGCCGGCCAGCGAAAGGATGCCGTACGTCAAAACAGTCGTTGCTCGCGGTGATCGCATATCTTCTTCCTTTTCCCTAGGCAGGGGTCAGACACGACGTGTCAATTCCGCCGGGACAGGACTTGAACGTACGATTCGTCGGCGTGGTTCCAAATCCCCTGCAATCTGAATCGAGCTCTCGGTAGCGACTGGTTGATCTCGGCTGATCCCGGGCGACTTTGCGGGTATTGCCGGTTGTGCCGGGGGTGCCGGTTGTGCCGTGTGTACAACCGATCTCCTGTCTCTACGGCTCGTCCGGGTGCGAGATGCTGATGCGCGAGCACGGGCGTCCCGGAGGTTCCGGACGTCCCGGGCGTCGCTACTGGGGCTCGACTTCCTGCCAACTGACGATGCGAGAAATGAGGGGCACGTCCACAGAGCGGATCCTGTGATTCACGGTATCGGCGATGTATAGGACGCCGGGGTCGCCCGCCTTGAATCCGACGCCGACCGGCAAGTTGAGCTGCGCGAGCGTGGCGTCGCCGCCGTCACCGCTGTAGCCGGCGATCCCGTTGCCCGCAACGGTCGTGATGGTTCCGCCGGAGACCCTGCGGATGACGCTGTTACCGGAATCGGCGATGTAGAACTTGCCGGTGGAATCAACGAATACCCGCGCGGGCTGATTCAAGTCAGCCGCCGTGGCGAGCCCGCCGTCGCCGGAGTAGCCGACGGTGGTGGTGCCCGCGACAATGGTGATAATGCCGGTGGCCACCACGACTTTGCGAATGGAAGCGCCACCGGAATCCGCGATGTAAACGTCATCGTTGGAGTCCACGGCTACGCCCTCGGGCTTATTGAGTTGAGCTGCCGTGGCCAGCCCCCCATTGCCGGTGTTACCCGGGGTGCCAGTGCCCGCGAAGGTTTCGAACGTGGGGCCGGCCACCGTATACTTAACGATTCGGCTGTTTGACGCATCACTATCGGCTACATATACGTTACCCACGCTATCCACGGCAACGCCGCTGGGGCTGAGCAGCATGACGTCATCATTTGGATCAGCAGGATCAAACTCCGAGCCGCTGCCAATTAGTGTCGTAATTATCCCGGTACCCACATCGACCTTTCGTGCCCGGCCCTGAGCCTGACAGGCGATGTAAAGGTTGCCCGCGGCGTCAACTGCGACATCGTCTGGCTGCTGGAGAAAGGCGTCGGTGGCCAACCCGCCATCACCTATGCCGCTCATCAGCCCAGGTATCCCGGCCGCGACGGTGATCACCCCAGTTCCTGAGGCGATCTTGCGGATCACGTGATTCAGGCTGTCCGCAAGGAATAGATCATCAGAAGCATCCACGAAGAGCCCGCGCGGCTCGTTCATATCGGCTGAGGTCGCAGCCCCGCCGTCACCGGAGTAGGCAGCACTACCGGTTCCGCCATAGGTTGAAATATTGCCAGTGCCTATATCGATCTTGCGGATCCGATGATTCATCGTGTCGCCGATGAACACATCTCCCGCCGAATCGACGGCTACATATTCTGGTTTGTCGATCTGGGCTGCGGTGGCCGGCCCACTGTCGCCGCTGAATCCCGCGACGCCCGTCCCAGCGATGCTATCGATCGTGGAATACTCGGTGAACTTGCGGATCAGGTCGTTGGCGGTATCAGCAATGTAGACATCGTTGGGATCAATGTGGATCGTGGCATAGATTGAGATCCTGCGGGTATTTGTGGTCGTGGTGACGCCCCAGGTTGCTGTGTAGCCAAGCTGTATTGGGTCGTCGTCGCTATAGCGGGTTTGACCTCCGGCGCCGTCGTAGTAGTACTCCTCGCTCGAAGCGTTGAAGGCGAGTGCCAGCCAGTACGTGCCAGCCGTGAGTGATGTCGGTGGTAGATCGAGAGAAAGCCAGGCCGCAGCGCTCGAGCGCGTCACGGTAATAGTCTCCGCAATGAGCGTGTCCGGCTCACCTGCGGAATCCGTGTAGATCGCGTAGCGCACCTTCTTGTTGTTCCCGCCGCCCTGATACGCCGTGATGCTGTCGACAATGCCGTCCTGCACAACCGTGACTTGTGTGGCAATCTGCTTCTGATGTACGGCGCTCTGGGTCGAGCCGAAGATCGTGTCAAAACCGACTGTGCCGGTGGATCCGCCATTGTCGACGACCCAGAGGCCCTTGGGCTTGTTGATCTTGGCGCTGGTGGCGAGGCCACCGTCGCCGGTATAGCCGGACTGGCCGGTGCCCGCGACAGTGGTAATCGTTCCTCCATCCGTGAACTTGCGAATCGCGGAACTGTCGGTGTCGGCGATGTAGATGTTGTCGGCGTCGTCGATGCTGATGCCGTGAGGACTCTTGATCTTGGCGGCCGTGGCTGGTCCGCCGTCGCCGGAGAAGCCGCCTGCCCCGGTACCGGCAATAGTGCTGATGGCGCCGCCGGGTGTGATCTTTCTGATACGGTGATTGACGGTATCTGAGAAGATGACGTTTCCGGCCGAGTCAACGGCTATTCCGCTTGGCGTGTCGAGCAAGGCGGACGTGGCTGCGCCTCCATCGCCGCCGTAGCCTTGCACGCCGGTACCGGCGATCGTGGAGATGAGTCCCGTGCCGATATCTACTTTGCGAATGCGATGATTGAACGTGTCGGCGATATAGATGTTGCCGGCACCATCAACCGCGACGTCGTAGGGCGTGTTGGTCCACGCGGCCGTCGCCAGGGTACCGTCCCCGGTTTGCAGGGACCCGCCGCCGGCCACGGTTGAGATGTCGCCGGTCGCTGCATCCACTTTGCGGATGACGTTGTTATCGCGATCGGCAAAGTAGACATCGCCGTTGGAGGCGACCGCGATGCCGTAGGGCGTGAAGATTTGGGCGCTTGCGGCCGGCCCGCCGTCGCCGCTGTAACCGGCCGTTCCCGTTCCCGCGAACGTGTCGATGTTCTGGCCAACGACCGGGGAGACGATGCTCAGCAGCCCAATCACGAGCGCGAAACGATTCAATCGACAACGGTGAGGGTCATTCATTGCTTGAGTCCTATTCGAGCACAGTTTCAACTTCTCGTCGTGCGTCGCCTGAGCGTCCTTTACTGCGCAGTGTCGTTGGAGGTCCAGCGACGGAGACGATAACGAGCACCTGCGCCTGGCCGAACGTCGGATCGTTGGCGGGGGTGGCGTCGTCGGAGATCGTGCCAATGGCGCCGTCACCATCCTCATCGACGTTGTTCATCAGTTCACGGATGGCCATGTTCATTCCAGCTTCGGCCGCATAGAAGGCCCCGATGGTCTCGATGCGCTTGATCGTCAGATCATGATCGCGCGCGCCGCCGATGACGATGCTGATGATGATGAGATTGACCACTACCAGGGCGATGACCATCGAGATGGCGATCGTTGCCCGGCGATGTTGTGCTTTTGGCATGCGCATCATGTCCCGCCTCCACTCATCGTCGAGCGAACGAACAGTTTCGTGCGCAACGACGTGCTGACGCCGCCGCGCTGTAACGTGAGATCAAGCTCGATGCGTCGAATGGGATCACACGCGACGCCGGTAAGGGTTGCCCCCAGCGCTGCGTTATCCTCATCGTAGGTTTGTATCGAAAACGCATTGACGTCGTCCAAGAGATCTCCCAAAGGCGGCCCGCTCGTCGTCAACTGCAGTTTGTTTCCGGTGAGCGACAGCTCACCGTTTGCCCCCCAGGTGATGGAAGTCGGTGTGACGTCGTTGATATCCGGGGCGACACCGGCTGCCCCGCCGTCCAGCCCCACCTTACGAAGCTCGCGCACGATGCGATCCATGGCCGTGGACGCTTCGATATGAAGCTGCGCCGTCGTCGCGGCATCGGCATAGCCGTCCACCGCATTGAGGATGAGCAACGACGCGATCGAGCCGATAATCGCCAGAACGACGATGGTGGCGATCGCTTCGATGAGCGTGAAGCCGCGGCGCACGTTTCGTGCTGGGCAGCGACGGCGGATCACGGCGTGTACTCCGTGAGGACGGTCGATATGGGCAGCGTCCGCGCCGTACCCTCGCCGTCCGTCCATCCGACTTGGACGGTGACGTTCATATAGCCGCTGCCAGCTGTGACCAGGTCAGCCAGCGTCTCGTTGAACGAGACGGAGCGTGTAAAGGCCGGGTAGCCCGCCACGGGGTTTTCCGCCGGGTAGTTTCCAGTGACGAGGTAGGCGTAGCCGCGGGTCGTGCTATGTCGATCCGCGATAACGTCCTCGAGCTTCTCGACGGCCAACCATCTCGCGGTCGAGAGGAGCATCGGATTCACGCGCTGGACGTGTGCTTCGCGCACGGTCCAGAGCATCGCGGGGAGGGCGACCGACAGGATGACGATGGCGACGATTGTCTCGATCAGCGAAAAGCCGCGCGGTTGTGTTCTCGATGACGCCATGGTGTGAACGATCCGTGCGATTAGGGCCGTACGTAGGTCACAAATCCGGTGTCGGTTGCCACGTTGACGACGTGGGTGCCGGTCAACGTGACCGACCCCGTGGCCGCGAGCGGATTCTCGGTTGCGTTCAGCGGCTGGCCGAGCCAGTCAAACCCGATCTCGACGTCGCCGTCAAAACCGACGGCCTGGAGCTGCACGCCGACAAACTGATTGACATCGAGCAGCTGGATGAAGTCTTGGCCGGTGGCGGGATCGACGATCACGGCCGCGCTGGCGCGACCGGGAACGCTCGGATCTTCTGCCAGGACAGACCAGGTCTGAGCGCCCATATCAAAGACGACCCAGGCGCGTGTGCCGGAGGCGACGGCTCGTTGGCGCGCGAAGCTGAGATCGCGCAACAGTTGCTGGGCAGCCATCGATGCTCGATCGGCGCCGAGCGAGGCGATCGACGGAATCGCCACGATGGCGATCACGCCGATCATGACCATGATCGCGAGGAGTTCGATAAGACTAAACCCGCCGCCCCGCCGCCGACAGCGGGTTTGGAGATCTGCTCGGTCGACCCTCACTCCGTCCGGCTTACCAATCGTTCTCACCGGTCGCGTTGGTGTTGGCCCAGAATTTACCCGCCGTCTGGTCATACGCCCACCCGTTGGCCGCGACGACAGGCTGAGTCGGCGGAGGCCCAGGGAGCCACGTGCCGGCTGCGTCGCGAACGGTGTTGTCCTTGTTGTACGGGTTCTCGGGAAGCGCTTCCTGCATCACCATGCCCAACGTCGTCAGCTCGTCGAACGTCGGATACGTCGGCGGTGGCCCGCTGAGCGCCGTGTTGGCATAGAAACTCGCAACTCCCGCCCGCACGCCGCCGAGAGCGCCCTTGGTGGCCGATACTTTGGCCTGGGTCACATACTCGAGAAATTGCGACAGCGCGTTCCCGCGCCCAAACACCAGGGTCAGGATCGACAGGACGATGACGACCACAATAAACTCGATCAGCGTGAAGCCTCGTCGTTTCATCGAAGCAGATTTCGGCATTTCTGAATCCGCTGGCAAGTGTCATCGGCCCGTACTCGTTTGGACCCCTTGACGGGCGAAGGTCAGATCACCTAACACCTGCGTGGCCACTACGGCCAAGCGAGTATCAGCGGTGAAGGTGATCGCGGGTACCGTCACGGGCGCGCGTATCGCCGCGCACCATCACGGCGATCAGCTCGATGAGGCCGAATCCCGCCGCCCATCCCTGGACGGCGGGCGATCCAGCAGCTCGTGAGACGGCTCGTCATGCCTTGGCGATCAGAAATCGTTCTCGCCCGTGGTGTTCGTATTGGCGTAGAAGGTGTACGCCGGTGGAGTCAAGGCGTTGTCCACGTAATACGCCCAGCCGCCGGTACCCGCGATAACGGGAACGGTGCGGGCCGCGGCCTCCCCAGCGGTCGCCAGGTTGACCACGTTGGGGTTGGCACCGGCGTCGTAGGGATTGTCAGGAATTGCTTCCTGCATCACCGTGCCCAGCGCGTTGAGTTGAGCGAGCGTAGGATAGAGGGCCGTGCCGTTCGTGATAACCTCATTGGCCATGAAGTTCGCGATGCCGGCGCGACACCCACCCAGTGTGCCCTTGGTCGCCGCGCTCTTGGCCTGAGCGGCGTAGTCGAAGTACCTGGGCAGCGCGACCCCGGCCAGAATCGCCAGGATAACCACAACCGCAATCAACTCGATCAGCGTGAAGCCTCGTCGCATCATCGAAGTACGTCTCATCGTCTGTATCCTTCCAGCAAAAGTCATGAGTTCCTTGTTGCTTGGTCCAGCCTGAGGCACACACGTGCGTTGCCGGACCCAATTCGTTATCTCTCTTCGTTACTTGAGCAGTGTTCCCATATTCCACATCGGGAGGAAGATCGCCAAAGCCACGACCAAGACCACGCCTGCCAGACCAACTATGGCAATCGGTTCGATAATCGTGCCGAGGTTCTTGGTCAGGTGCATTACCTCCCGGTCGTAGTGTCGAGCCACGAGCCGGCACATTTTCGGCAGCTCCGCCGCCTCCTCGCCGGAGGCGATCATTCGCCGCGCAAAGCCCGGCAGGTACTTGCAGGCCAGTAAAACCTCGGACAGCCTTCCGCCGTTCTTTACCTGATCGCTCATTTTCCGGGCATCAGACTCCAGCAACGGCCGACCAGACGACCGCCCAGATAGTTCCAACGCCTCAATCAGCCCCAATCCGCTCTGCAGCGAGAGCCCCAGCACATGCGCGAAGCGACTCACGGCCAGTCCGGTAAGGATTTCACGGAGTCCGGGAACCCAATGCAGCCAACCGTCGATGCGCTGTCGGGCGTTCGGGGTGTTCCATGCCTTGCGCGCGCCGAAGACGGCGCCGATTCCACCGGCCAGAAGTATGTACCAGTAGGTCCGCACGAAACCGGCGACAGCCATCAGCCCCTGCGTCAAGACGGGGAGCTCCACGCCCTGGCTGGCGAACATCTCCGACAGCTTTGGGACCACGACGATCATCAGAAAGGTAACCGCCAGGCACAGCGCGGCGATGACACACGCCGGATACATCAGCGCGCTCTTGACGTTCTTGGTGGTTTCATAGCGTTGATCCAACATCTCCGACAGACGAGCCAGCACTTGAATCATGTTGCCGCTCGTTTCAGCGGCGCGGATCGTTTCGATGTAAATGTCGCCGAAGAATGCGCGGTGCGCCGATAACGCGTCCGTTATCGAGTTACCGGCTTCAATCTGTCTCGCGACGTCCTCGAGCACGAGGGCGAGGCGCCGGTTCGGCTCCTGGTCGGCAATGGACAGAAGGCTGTCCGCGATGGGAATGCCGGCTTCCATGAGCATCGAGAACTGATAGGTGATACGGGCGAGGTCCTTAGCGCTGGCCGATGAACCGCCCCGGCGAACTGACGAGCCTCGGGCGGGGGCGAGATGCACGGGCTTGAGCCCTGACCCGATGATCTGGTGATAGGCCTCGGTCCGATCCGCCGCCCGCACCACGCCCTTGGTGACGGCGCCGCGTTCATCGATCGCCCTGTATTGGAACGTGAGTTCAGTCATGCAGTCATTTTCATCGACGGGTTGTACGGATCGGCCGTGGTCACGATCGCCGCGACCTTGAGGACTTCCTCGAGCGTGGTTTGCCCGAGCCGCGCCTTCTCAAGCCCATCCTGCCACAGCAGCCGAAAACCTTCGCTCACCGCGTGTTCGCGGATCTGCTTGGTCGAGCCGTTGGCTTCGATGACCGATTGCAGTCCCGGGCTGAGCTGCAGGAGCTCGAACAGACCGACGCGGCCGCGATACCCTGTGTTTCCACAGCGTTTGCAGCCCTTTCCACGGACGAATCCCTCTACCTTTTCGTCTAAATTGAAGCTCTTTCGAGCTCGTTCTTCGACCGGATCGGGAATGATGCAGCTCTGACACACCTTCCGAACGAGTCGCTGGGCCACCACGCCCAGCAGGGCGGAGTTGATGACAAACGGCGGAAGACCGAAGTCACGAAGCCGGGCGATCGCTCCGGAAGCGTCGTTCGTGTGCAACGTTGAGAGCACCATATGGCCAGTGAGCGCCGACTGCAGCGCGATCGTCGCCGTCTCGTTGTCACGAATCTCACCCACCAACAGCACGTCCGGATCCTGGCGCAGAATCGAGCGCAGCGCCGTGGCGAATGTCAGCCCGATTTGAGTATGAACCTGGATTTGGCGGACATAGGGCAGACGGATCTCGACCGGATCCTCGATCGTCAAGAGGTTGCGAGAGGGGTCATTGAGTTTGCGCAGCACCGAATACAACGTCGTGGTCTTACCCGCGCCCGTCGGGCCGGTGACCAGCAGCATCCCATAGGGTCGAACGATGAGTTCCTCAAGTTCGCCGATCATGCGCGGCGGGATACCTAACTGCTGGAAGTCATGGACCGTTTGCGAGCTGGCCAGCAGGCGCAGCACCACGTTCTCGCCGCAGACAGTGGGAACTGTGGACATGCGCACCTCGATCATCGCGCCGTCGTGGGTGTAGCGGAACTTTCCATCCTGCGGCCGCCTCGTTTGTGTGAGATCGAGACTGGCCATGACCTTCAGTCGCTGCACGATGCCGGCGTGCATGGACAAGGGGGGGGCGTGCTGCTCTCGAAGGACGCCGTCTATTCGGTATCGCACGTGGAGTTCGGACTCGTCGGGGCTGATATGCACATCGGAGGCGTCGAGGCCGGCGGCATCGGCCAAAAGCTGATTGACGGCGGCCACGATCGGCTCTTTGTGATCGTCTCTGCTCGCGTTGATCTCGTGCCTTGATTCGTCGTCGCCTTGGGGCGTCTGATCATGCGAAAGTCGGTAGGCCCGGCTGATCAACTTCCGCAGACCGACTCGATCGCACAGCACGGCATCCACTTCGCACCGGGTGACTTGGCGGATTTGGTCCAGCGCTTCGAGGTTCAGCGGATCGTCCGTGGCCAGCGTCAGTACGCCGTCGATGAGAAACAGCGGAAAGAGGCGGAATCGCTCAGCCAGGGATCGCGGGACGATCCGGGTGTTGGCGAAGCAGACCTCATACTCCGCCAACTCAACAAAGGGAACCTCACAGACGTCCGCCTTGATCATCGCCAGCTCAGTGCTGCCGACCGCCGACGTCGCCAGGAGAGCGTCTTCGAGATCCACGTCGTGCTCTCGGGCGTGTCGGTGCGCCGTTTCGAGTTGGACCGTTGTGATTCGTTCTTCCTCCAACAGTGCCCGTTCGAGGAAGACGTCGTGGCTATTCATCTGCACGCCTCCGCGTCGCTTCACGCTCGGTCGTGCGGTGCGACGTCAATGCCTGCAGCGCTGCGATGATCTTCCGCTCCATTTGCGGATCGAGATCGAGAAACGAGAGGCCGACCTTGTACAACGGCTCGTGAGAGAGCATTCTGACACGACGCACCTTGGCCGATTGCTCGAAGACGAGCTGGAGAATCGGCGTACCGTCGCCCCGGGTTCCGACCGGCGTTATATCAAACACTCGAACGACTCCCTCGCAGGACCGGGGCACGAACTGGCGGCTCGCCAACGCCAGTCCGCCGGGGCTTATGTCGATCGAAGTCCCCCGCAGTGCACCGTAGTCCAACGCGGACGAGACGGAGCTGAATCGCACTTGCGAGCGGTGCTCGTCACAGACGACGAACTCCACGGGCAGCTCGATTTCGCACCGCTCGTGTTGTCGAATACGCAGTCCGCGTGTCTGGGACATTATTGAATCCCACGTCTCAAAGCAATAGAACAATCCTGCTGTACCGTCCCTGCACGGACAGCTCGCCCCGGAAAACGACATCGGTTGTTTCCAAGTCGTGATATAGCTACCAACCCACCCAGCCTTGGGATGGTTGCCTGAGCAATCCGATCGCGGTCCACACGTCCGAGAACTCGCGGCGGCCAGGACCTTCCAGGCCGATCGCGTCAGCGGTCAACGACGCAGCACCGGATGGCGGCCAGGCGCTCTTCTTGGCCAGGGCCACGCAAGATCTCATGTAGCTCTTCGACGAATATTTGCAGCCCATCTAGAAGCTCCGGGATCTCGTCTTCGGATAGGGCGATATAGTCCAGCGATTCAAGCCGTCGCTCTAATAGCGCACGTTTGCGATCTCGGGTACTTGGGTTTCGGATCGCGATGTTGGTTGTCGCGGAGTCGCCTCCGTGTGCTGGGTCTAGGTGAGCCTGATCAAGTTCTGTAATCTCAGCTCGCAGCCTGCGGCTGATGACAGCCACCGTCCACTCTTCGAGTACGACTCTACGTCGGGTCGCTTGCAGGCAGTGATTACGACCCTTGTATCCGCGATATCGTTTGTAGAATTCGATAAATTGTTTGATAACGACCGCCTCAAGCGAGTGTTGCGGGATCGCTCCCTTGTTGCACATTCCACTCCCGCGATTCCGCCCGCCACAGAGATACTGATGCTCCCTCTTACCTTGTGGTTTCCTCCTTGTGTTCTGCACGACGTATCCTTCATATCGGTTGCGGCAGTATGCGCATGTTGCGAGCTGCGGGAGCAGGAAGCGCGCGGGTGGTCCCGTCCGTGGCCAGCATGGCGTCGGCGTCACGAAGTTTGCTGATGATCTGTTCAGGTGTGTGTCGTTTTCGCTTCATCGTTGTGAGTCTCCCGACCCCTTCCGGGGGTCATCGGGACTCTCACAACGACTGGATCAGTTTTCGGGGGGCAGGTCACCCCGGTTTCAATGAGTTGCAGGATCGCGCGGAGATCCCAACGCCCTCACCTACTTCCACGCCGGCCTTGATCAGAAACTGGTGGGTGTGGAGGGGGCGGAGCCGATCAGAAGCATCATTGCATGACTTGGCGGATAGCACGGCCCAGGGTTGCGAGCCTCTTATAGCGTTTGACTGGCGGACCGTGTGCCTTTAGTCACCCTTTGGAACTGTCGGCGGTGCAACACTTCGCCCTGTTTTCTTGTATTCGGCCAGGATCAATGTGAGCTGCTGAACGATCTGGGGGTACTGATCGTAGAGATTCGTTGTTTCGGTGGGGTCGCGCTGAAGGTTGTAGAGCTGGCCGGCGGGTGCGTCGGTGGGGACCTCGGCTTCGGGCAGGCTCCAACCCCCGGAACCGCGCGCAAGGATGAGCTTCCACGGGCCGCGGCGGATGGCGAAGCTGCCGTTGATGCCGTGGTGGACGACCGCGCGATCGGCGAGGCGTTCGGAGCGCTGACCTCGAAGGAGCGGCAAAAGGCTTACGCTGTCCTCTCCGGCATCGGCCTCTAGCTCCTCACCCGTGATCGCTGCACACGTCGCCAGGAGATCGCCCAGCCAGATCGTCTGTTCGCAAGTGGACCCCGCAGCGATCACGCCCGGCCAGCGGGCAATGAAAGGCACGCGGTGACCGCCTTCCCAGGCATCGGACTTGCGGCCACGATAGATGTGGTTCGCCTGATGCTCGTATTGAGCGGTGGACTTTCGGGTCATCGTCGAACCGTTGTCGCTTGTGACGATGATGAGCGTGTTGTTCACCTGATTGTTTCGCCTCAGCGCATCAAGGACCATGCCGATCGAGGCATCGACCTGTACCACGAAGTCGCCGTAGGGACCGGCGTTGCTAGCGCCGATGAACGCATCTGTTGGGACCACAGGCGTATGGGGAGCGGTAAGCGGGAGGTACAAGAAGAACGGCCGGGGAGCATCCGATGCGGACTGTTCATTCAGGAATTCGATTGCCTTGTCCATCAGCGTCGGCATGACTTGGGAGTGCTCAAAGCCGGGCGCGATCGGGCCGCCTCTCCACATGCGCAGTCCCGACGATGCCGCGATGGTGTGGGTGGGCGCGGACAGGACTCGATTGTCTTGGAGATAGCAATAGGGAAGCATGTCCAGCGATGCCGGGATTCCAAAGAAACTGTCGAAGCCGACAGCGTTCGGCCCGTTGGTCACGGGCTGGTCGTAGTCAACTCTCGTTACATCCTCGTTCATTGCATCGGTGAGGGGCTCGCCATCGAGCGTGCTCCAGTCCATTCCCAGGTGCCATTTGCCGATGCACGCGGTGGTGTAACCTTGGGACCGCAGAAACGAGGCAACCGTGGTTCGGTTAGGGTCGATCAGGTGCGGAGAGACGCCCCATAGGACACCGCGTTTCAGTCGAGTGCGCCATGCGTATCGCCCCGTGAGCACGCCGTATCGGGTTGGCGTGCAGACTGCCGATCCGGAGTGGGCATCGGTGAAGCGCATACCCTCGGCTGCGAGTCGGTCGAGGTTCGGCGTGGGGATCTTCGAATCCGGGTTGTAGCAATGTGGATCGCCATAGCCCAGGTCATCGGCCAGGATGAAGATGATGTTGGGACGATCGCCGGGTGCGCCCATCGTGGCCGCGGAATGCAGGCAAGCCTGGATCACACAGAGCAGTAAGAAGCGAGGATTCATTTGACCGGCTCTCCAGGATGGCGCTGATGCTACTACGATAACCACAGTTTTGAGAATGTGCCTCTTGTCTTACTCTGTATTCATCCACATCGCCAAATGGGTTCGTCAGCCACCATTGCCGGACCATTCGCACATCACATGCATGACGTCCTCACGGGCACGGCCCACACTTCGCGAGCTTGCGGGACTAACTCTTCACTTCACGATCGCACTGGTGGACGCGGCTTCGTTATACGGAAGCGCCCGGTCGCCAAGAAGGGTGAGGTTCTCATTGATCGCCCGCAGATAGTGATCGACGCCGATCTCAGCGCCGGGTCGGAAACCCGGGACGGTGATCACCTGGGCGAGCACGCCGCCCACGCCTCGGTGTACGACGCCGCGCGGAATGTACACGAGGTCGCCCACCTCTAAGCCATAGATTTCCAGCAGTTGTGCCGCGAGGTCGAGCGTCACGCCGGTCGGATCCTCGATCCGTTCGGTCTTGCTGCTGACGATGATGCGCCCATTCGGCTGGACCATCTGAACAAAGTAGAACTCGTCAAACCCGCCGTTCACCGGATGGTAATGTGAGAAGGAATCGGTAATGCGCACGCGATGCGCATTGAGAGCGTGATAGATGTACGGCCCGTTGCGTTCCAACCACGTCAACAATATACGCCGGTAAGCGCCCGTCTCAGTGGCGCATCCGCCGGGCGTGTCGGTGATCTTCTCGTCCCAGTCCGGTCGGATGAATGTGGGAAGATCGTCGGGGAACGGCCCGGGTGTTTCAAAGACGAGGAAATCAAGGTCGTCTTGTGCAATCAACGGGCTGTGGGGAGGAAGTAGGACGATGTCGCCGCCCCCGATGTCCGAAACCTCATCATCTACTCGTCCCGGTAAAGTACGCAAACCGGCTGTCTCCTCCTGCACGAACACAATTCTGTATGTGTTCGCAGCCGGAATGTGGTCAGTTTGGCCGAAGTAAGCGACGTCGTAACCAACGTTGCTTCGAGCAAAGGCGTTGCGAATCGCCTGCAAGGCTTCGGGATCGCCGTCGCCGCGCCCGAGGTGAGCGATGAGAATCGCGCTCTCCGCGCCGCGCGCGCGATCGAGCATGCCGCAGCCTCCAAGGCAACAAACCAAAAGAACCCCAAAACATGCTTGTAGAAGTCTCACGACTTCAGTTGCTCCAACATCTTCGGCCATGCGAGGTCTGCGTAGAATCGGTGTCCGCCTTCGCCCACAACCAGCTTGCAGTGATCTTCGGCGGAGGCGGCGGCGTAGATCCGCTCGAGCTGCTCAAACGCCTTGCGCACGCCCTGAATCGGGAAGATCGAATCGTTCTTGCCGGCAACGACCACCACCGGGCGCGGCGCGAACAGACCCAGCACATCCGCCATCTCCGCCTCTTGCAGCAGGCCTGGAACGAAGTTGCATTGGCAATGACCCATTGCCATGATCGAGTCGCGGAACGTGCAGAAGTAACACGAAGGCATGGCATACTTCACGCGATCGAGCAAGGCTGCTGAAAAGAGTGTGGTCGTGCCGCCGCCTGAGTTACCCATCACGCCGATACGCTCGGGAATTACATCTTCGCGCGTCAGGAGGTAGTCAATCCCGCGATCAACGTCGAACACGCGTTCGCCGATGAGTGTGCGCCCCAGCATCAGCGAGTGCATAGCCGTATAGCTGCACAGATCGGCGCCGTACCCCTCGTTGAGCGACCATCGTCGTGTGCCGAAACCGCGCTGCTCAATGCACAGTGCTGCGATGCCCCGCCGCATGCAAATAAGACCGAAGTCACGATCGCTGCCGGCGTCGATCGGTTTTGTTTCGTCTCGAACGTCCACGCCGATCGAGTTGTGCATGCCCGTAGTATGTCCCTGAACACAGATGAACCACGTGTAGGGAGGCGTGGCGTTCTTCGGCAAGCAGACATAGGCGGGCACATCCGCGCTCGGTTCGGCAGTGAACACGAGTTTCTCGATCTGCCCGAGTTCGTGCTCGCGACTCCAGATTGAGCGCACGTCAAGCGGCACCCGATTCTGCGTGGGTGGGAACTTGACGAGCTCGCGCAGTTTCTTGGTTAGCTGAACCTGCCACTGCCGCACATCGCCGCCGCTGTACGCCAGCGCCGGCGGATGATCGTTCATCAATTGGTCGTAGCGATCCGACGGCGAGAAGTGGAACGGATGATCGTCAGCGGGACTTTGCGGATGTGCGCTCGATTGAGCTTTACCTTGCGCACTTCGCGTGATCGCTGGAAGCCCAAGGCCGGCGCTTGCGCCTACAACACGCATGAAGGTACGTCGATCCAGATGCATGGCACTCCTCCTGTTGCCTCGATGTGATCTTGAGGCGGACGGCAATTGTACCGTCACTCAGCCCAGCGCAGGTGCACGGCGAACCGTCAAATCAAGCCATCATCGTTGATTTATCCACGAGCCGAGCCGATCGGTCGCAAGTGGCGCGTCGGTCAGCGCCCCGGCGTGTGCCGCCGCCGCCACGACACGCAGAAGATGTTCGGCCGAACGTTCTCGCTCAAGATGGTTCACCAACATCCAATTAGCCTGGTGCCCGTTCAGCCAGGCGATGAACGCCAGCCCAACCTTATATAGAGACGTCGGCGGCTCGAAGACCACGCGCGACAACGATTCACAAGCAGACATGATTTCGTTGTAACGCTCGGTCTCGCCTTGATCCAGAAGTAGCATCGCCAGCCCGGCCGGGGCGGCGATCCCGTCGAATATGCCCAACAGCGCATGACTGAAATTGCCCAGCGCAACCTCTCGATCGCCGATGATGGTGCGTCGAACAACACGCTGATCGTCGCCGACAATGAGATGTGCGAAGTGAAGGTCATCACCGGTGAGTAGGATCTGATCGCGGTCGAGCAAGTTTAAGCGTAGACCCTTCTCAATCGTATCGTCAAGCAACGACAGCTTTGCCCCGCGGATTTTGGTCGGATCGATCTTCATGACGCGGTCGAAGGAATCGCCTGGGAAATAGCCCGCCAGTGACGGCTGAAACATCTCGCCGAGCCAGTGAATGAACAACGGACCGTCAAGCGATTCGATGATGCCGGTGTAGACGTCCACATAAGTCTGCGCATCGCAATTGTTGACCGAAAGCCAGGGCATGGACAAGATCATCGGAATACCGCCCGCCTGCTGAATGAAGCCGGCTTGGTATATGACCGCATCAACCAGATCGGCCGGACCGTTGACGGCCGCATGATCGGTCCAGGCTCCGGCGACAAATCCGCTTGGAAGATTCAGATTTGCGGTCCACTCGATCAGTCGTCGCGCTGACTCCCAGCCGATCTCCATGCGCTGAGCGGTATCCATCGCTTCACCAATGCCGAATCCTTGCTCACAGAGATATCTTCGATGACGCAGCGTTGCGTCCCAGTCGATGTGCTCAGCGATCTCCTCAGGCCGACCGGGCGAATCGTGCGAATGCGCGATCCTGGCGTAGGACTCGCGCATCACCACATGCGCCGCAGCGTATGTCAGTCGCGTCTGTAGCGAGTTTCCGCGCAGCGCCGTGCGATGGTCACCCCAACGATCATCGTCGATTTGAATCGCATCACCTCGGCCTGGAAACTCAACGTGCTCAACAGTCACGATGAGTCATCCGCTTCAACTTGAACGGCAGCGGCGTCGCCTTGATCGAAGAGGTTGTTCAGGTACTGAGGACCTTTGGTGTAGGCCGACCACGCGAGAAAGACGATCAGAAACAAGGTCACGCATACCATCGCGCCGAGCCACGTCTTGCCCCGAATACCGCGCGGCGTATCGTCGCCCAGATACCGCTTGTTTCGTTGGAGGACAATGAAGCCAACGTAGGCAATGGGCAGGAGGAACCCACAGAGAATGCTGGTAGGCACCGCCAACCACAGCGCGAACTTGCTCCAAAGCACGGGCCCAAGTACGCCGACGGAGGGGATCAGCGTCGCCAGCCGGTACTTCAGACTCCCCACCTTCCAGCTGAACAGCTCGGCGCACACGAATCCGATGCACAGCATGTGCAGCGTGATCGTGGAGAGCGCCATTCCCAGTACACCCAGGCCGAAGACAATCCGGCCCGTGTCGCGGCCGGCCATCTCTGCCAGCGACTGCGCCGCCTCGACCGGGGTGATTCGGGCGGCGCTGAATTCAGGGTCAAGGTGGATCGTGTTGGCCGCGGCGATAACCATCAGGCTTGACGCCAGCACGTAGGGAACGAACATCGCGACATACAGATCAAACCGCGCAAGACGGCGGTGCTCGCGACTCCAGCCGCGCGCCAGCAACGTGTAGGGGTAGAGAAACACCATGTTGACGCCCACGGCTGCCGCGAGGCCGCTGAGCACGATCACCCAACCGTCGACTCCGTTGCGCTGCCCGGGAATTTGGAACGTGAAGAAACCGTTGGCCAAGGCCGCCCAATCATCGATCCCGGTTTGGTAGACAACCCACCCGAAGCATCCGACGATCCCCCAAACCATGTACTTCAGCAGCCGCTCATACCAACGGATCAGGCGCGGCGAACTTCCATACATCATCGAGAAGGCAACAGCCCAGGGCAGAACGACAAACCCCAACCACCGCGGGCTCAGATTCTCGATTCCCGCCACTGCCCCGAGGTCTGCAAGACACGCTGCGGCGAGCGAATACTGTGGGAAGTGCCAAATGACCGAAGAAACGATCGCGCCGATGGCCCAGCCCCAAGCGAAGAACGGGCCGGCGAAACGACGCATGGCCTCGAACGGCCGCATGCCCGTGGAAAGCGTCTGATACGAAATCGCGGTCAGCATGATGACGCCGATCAGCATCGCAGCGGGCGCCACCCATAACAGCGTATACCCGAATAGCGCACCGGCGAGCAACGAACTGACAGCCGTGCCGCCGCCGAGCGTCATGGCGCTTTGCAAATATCCGGGACCCATGAATCTGAAGTACCCAACGATGCGCGAGGGGGCGCTCTTGCCCTCAAGGGCAGTCAGATGCGCGCGCTCAGCGGCTAGCTTCGATGGATCAGGCGGAGAGATCATTCGAAGCCCCTCTTGAACCGCGGCGAGGTTGTCGCCGGACATGGCTTTTCGGGTGCTCATCGATCTTGTCTCCGGTGGGAGTTGCAGCGGGTCACGTCGATCGCTGCAGCGGGTTCTTCCGCGCCTTCTTGATGACGCGGAGTTCTGTTGCTTGTGGCAGTTGCTTATAGTGGGCATCCAGCGGATAGCAACCACTGATCATGGCGTTCCGCGGAGCTGTCGTACAGTCGCTGAACGTTCGGCAAAGTTTCTTCTTGCGGAGCTCAGCGCCGGATAGCACGTCGTAGGGAAATTGGGGGTAGGACAACATCATGCGGCCGAGACCGATGAAATCGACGTGCCCCGCGCCGACCTGGGCTTGGGCGACGTGCGGCAAGTATTCCTGCAAGTACGAGTAGCCGCTGCCCACGAACGCCAGATCTGGAAACGCCTGTTTACACAGGCGAACCGCATTCAGATGCCGCACTACGCTGCGTAACGGATCTTCCGGCGGCTGGTAACCGTCACTGGGCGGATACGTCGCCGGCCTTTGCACGTGCGGGCAGTAATAGGGCGAGCCAATCGTGATGTTGACGAGCCGGATGTCCAGCGAGCGCAGCAATTCGAGGAATCGCATCGGTTCATCAAAGTCGGGCTCGAGCGGCGCATTGGGTTGGAGGCCGAACCCGTACTGATACGGCTTGTGCTCGTCGATGCCATGTGGCTCGCCGAGGCCGGTCGATTCATCTAACGTGAACGGGTAGACATCGGTGATCGAGACGCGGACGGCTACGGCCAAGCCTGGACACTTGGTGCGGATTCCTTCGACGATGCGACGAAACAGCCGCGTGCGATTCTCAAACGAGCCCCCGTAGGGGCCGCTGCGCGTGTGTGCACCGAGGAGTTCATGGAGCAGATATCCGTGACAGCACTTGACGTCGACAAAGTCGAATCCGACGCGTTGTGCAAGTGCGGCGGCGCGCACGAAACTCTCGCCGATTTTCTCCAACTCACTGTCCGTGACCAGCGGAAGATTCCTGTCAAGGCTGAATTTGTCGGCGAGCACCGGATGATATTGCACGATTCTCGGCTTCGGACCGGACGCATCCGGTCGTGCGAAACGACCGGAATGAGTCAATTGCAGACCGATGAGCAGATCGTCCGTCGTCTGGCCAATTGCGGCATGTCCTGTGCCGATCTCATTGAGCAGCGATCGCAACCCTTGTTCGATGTCGGCGTCGAGATTCAGGAAAAGCTGATTGGGGTTGGCGCGCCCGTCCAGTTGGACCGCGAATGCCTCGCCTCCCCAGATCAGTTTTGCACCACTCTCACCGAAATGGCGCCACCGGCGCAACGTATGTTCGCTCGGCAACCCGTCGGGCGTAGCGTCCCAGCCTTCCATGGGCTGCACGGCGAAACGATTGCCGACGGTCCGGTCATACACACGCATCGGCTTCCCCAACGGTCCGCCGCCGCCGAGCAGACTCGTTGCGCAGCACACCTCGGGATTAAGCGCCCGCAAGCACGCGGCAAATGCTTCAACCGATCGAATATGTCCTGGCGGCGGGTACCTCGTCATGTCCTATTCCGGCCAGCGCCAGGCATCGACCGCCGTGCGCGTGCTCGTGCTGATCGGCACGTCATACCCAAAGCCAACCCTTTGCAGTGAACCGAGTCGAAGTTGGCCGTCTTCGATGCGCAGCGAGGCGCACTGCCCATCGTATTCATATAGATCCGGATGCGACACCAATGCGCACTGCGCCTCATCTAACGATAGATGATCCAGACCTCGGAAGTAGTGATGACCGTTGCGCTCCGCATGCGTCAAACCAAGCGCGGCGATGGTCGCGAGATCCTGCTGAAGGGCGAGCACTGGCAGGGTGGTCAAATCCTCCGCTGATTGAAACAACCTTCCCTCCGAAAGATCGCATAGACCTCGGTTGATGAGCGCCCGAAACACACCTTTGCAATTCTTGACCGATACGCCGCGATACCCAAGCGCCGCGGCGCGCGGGAACGCCTCAAGCCCGTCGTCAGCCTCATCAATCAAGACCGGCGCGTATTCCTCCAGGCGTCGCATCGCTGCGTTGGGAGCCGAATCGAGCGTACGCGATCGAGGCAACGGCTGTTCAATGTAGAGCAGGCCTGGCAGCAAACTACTCCCCCCCGCGTCAGCGTGCAACGCACCGAGCAGATCGGCGACCTCATCTAAGTCGTCGAACTGCTCATTACCATCGATTGTGAACTGCACCGTTTCTCCGATCACCGACTCAAAAACCTGGGCGATCCGCCGCAGTCGTGCAAGATCATCCTCGCGCACACCGCTGAGCTTGATCTTGAAGTGGGTCAGTCCGTATCGCGCGATATTCGCTTCGAGGGACTCGGGAAAACCGTCGTGAATGCGGTCCGCATCGTCAATGTCACCGTCGCACAACGCATCCAGCAACCCGATCGTGTGGCGAATATGAATGAAATCAGCCGGCTTTCGCGGCATCGACTTGGCGAGATCCCACCTTGCCATCGACCTATGCACGCGCCCGGGATCGAAACCGAACAGATTGCTGCGCAGTGCGTCAAAGAATGATTGCTTAGTAGCGCGGCACGCGGCGTCCATCAGCGCCCGCTCCAGTAGCGCAACCCCGAATCCGTAGACCAGCAGATCAGGTGCGCTGTCCTCCTTTGATGCGACGCGATCGGCATAGAGCTCCCACCAGTGATCGAAGACTGTTGCTGACTGATGATGGCGCCCTGTCAGGCACGCACCAGCCGCTTGGGCGCTTTCGATCAAGGCCGATACGTCGGCTTGCGCCGATTTTGTCGGGTCCTTCTCAAACCATTTGGGAACAAGGAGGTCGGCCGAAAACCCCTCGCTGCGCACGCTCGCTTCAGTTTCGATGAGTACCCTAGCCGTACACAAGGGAGCGAAGGTCAGCGTGGACGTGCCGAACCGGAACGGTAGCCGCGTCGTGCAGTCGGTCAGATACAAGTCGACTTGAAGAACACGAAGGCGCATGCGAATTCCTCGTCGGCCCACGGCAGCGGGTCGGGCAGTGTACCGCACACCTCCACTCGCGTATCGATCAGCGTTTACGCATCTCAGAATGCTCCGCCGAGATTGATCTCCGGCGCATCCAAACCCAGGCGTGCCAACAGCAGCAGTAGGATGGGGCAGCAGGGTCTTGCAAAAGAAGGGACGGCGAGTAGGCTGAGTGTTGCACAGCACCCGATGCCTGAGGAAGTTCTGCTGTACGAAATCAACGGTGTGAAGACATGTACAGGGTCTTGCAACGGAGCGTCTGTCTTGTCGTTGTCGTGATCTTGCTCGACGCCGACGGTGAGGCATCGCGGACTCCAGTCTCTCTTGCTCGGACGGTGTCGTTCAATCGCGACATCAGGCCGATCCTGTCGGCAAACTGCTGGCAGTGCCATGGGTCTGATGCATCGGCACGGCAAGCGAAGCTGCGGCTCGATATCCGTGCAGAATCAATCTCACATCAAGCGTCCGGACAACGGGTTCTTGTTCCCGGCAACAGCGCAGCGAGCCTGCTGCTAAGTAAAGTAAGCGCTCTTGATCCGGCCGATCGCATGCCGCCGCCCGAGACAGGCAAGCAACTGACGAACGACCAGATCGAACTGCTCAGGCAATGGATCGATGAAGGCGCTGCGTACGAAGTACATTGGTCGTTCATTGCGCCCGACCGCCCGGCAGTTCCAGTGACGCCCTTGCCTCAATGGGGGCACAACGAGATCGATGCGTTCGTCTTGCGAGGCCTGTCGGAGGAGGAGCTCTCGCCTGCGCCTCGCACGGACCCGGAGGTTCTGTTGCGCCGCGTAACGTTCGATCTGACCGGCCTTGGGCCAACGCTCGACGAGATCGACGCATTCATGGGTCACGAATTACCCAGTCGGGCGTATGAAGAGGCTGTTGATCGCCTGCTTGACTCACCGCGCTTCGGCGAGCGAATGGCTGTGCCATGGCTGGATGTCGCACGCTATGCCGACTCTTACGGCTATCAGTCCGATCAGTTGAGTCCGACGTGGCCGTACCGCGACTGGGTTGTCGGCGCGTTCAATCGTAATCTTCCCTTTGATGAGTTTATCCGCTGGCAGATTGCGGGAGATCTGTTGCCTAACGCGACACGCCAGCAGCGGCTCGCGACCGCCTTCAATCGCCTTCATCGTATGACCAATGAAGGCGGCAGCGTCGAGGAAGAGTGGCGAATCGAATATGTGGCCGATCGCGTGCAGACGTTCGGCACGGCGTTCCTCGGCCTGACCCTTCAGTGCGCGCGGTGCCACGATCACAAATTCGACCCCATCACTACGCGGGAATATTACGGTCTGACTGCATTCTTCAACAGTATCGATGAATGGGGAATGTATCACGATTCGTCGCGCATACCGACGCCGTCCCTCCTTCTGCCTACCCAAGAGCAGGAGAATCAGTTGGCGGCGCTCGAAGGGGATCTGGAGCACGCCGAGTCGATCCTGCCAACGGTGGCAAAGGCACAGGAATCCGCGTTTGTTGAGTGGCTTCGAGACGCGCCTGAACAAGAGCCTATTCTGCCGGGGCTGGTCGGGCACTATCCACTCGACGCGCTTGGTCCCGAGCATAAATTGGAGAACCTTGCTGACCGGAGCAACCCGGGGTCAACGGCCCCAGCGAACGTATTGGTCAAAGGTGTAAGCGGCTCAGCGTTGCGATTCACCGGCGATGACGGTGCGTCGTTCCCGAAGGTTGCAGGCGCCTTGAATCCATGGGACACGTTCTCGGTTGCCTTTTGGTTGCGCGTTCCGGAGGGCGTGCCTGACGGCGTCGTCTTCCACCGCAGCGGCGGCACCGATGTCGGCCGCTTTGGAACGGAGCTTTCGTTGAAGACTGGGAGACTCTTCTTTGGCATGATTCGATTCTGGCCCGGCAACGCAATTGCGATCGAAGCCGACGAGAGTCTCGCGACAAACCAGTGGACGCATGTCGCAGTGACATACGACGGATCGGGCCGCGCCGACGGCATGCATCTGTATATCGATGGTGATCCGGCCGAGTCGAACATCGTTCGCGATGCACTCACCAAGAGCCCCGGTGCAGGCGGGACCGGCATCACGTTCGGCGAAAGGTTCCGCGGTCGCGGGCTCACCGGCGGAGCTATCGACGACCTGCACGTGTTCGATCGTGCGATTGCGCCCATCGAGGTTGCACAGCTCTATGACGGTGTCGCATTGACACGTGAGCTAGCGGCACGCGAGATGGGATCGCTACGGCTCTACTACATGGCTGGACTTGACGTCGCGATGACAGCTGCACGGGACGCACGGTCCGAGGCACTGCACGCCCTGCTCGACTTCCGCAGCGGTATTACTGAGACGATGGTGATGGAGGAAGCGTCTGCGCCCCGCATGACGTATGTTCTGCACCGCGGCGCATATGACGCTGCAAAGAGTCAGGCGAACATTGTCATGCGCTCAACGCCTGCGTCGCTTCCCCCGATGCCCGAGGGTGCTGCCAGCGATCGACTGGGCTTGGCCCAATGGACCACGGCGAAAGAGAATCCGCTTACGGCACGGGTGATCGTGAATCGCCTCTGGCAGATGTTCTTTGGGCGCGGCTTGGTATTCTCAAGTGAAGACTTCGGCGCGCAAGGCACGTTCCCCGATGCGCCGGATCTTCTGGATTGGCTTGCTGTGGAATTCGTTGATTCAGGGTGGGATGTAAAACAACTCTGCCATCTGATCGTGACCTCTGCGACTTATCAACAGGCATCGACGTTCCATGACGACCTCGTAACCCGCGATCCTAACAACACGCTGCTCGCGCGCGGGCCGTCGCGGCGACTCTCCGCCGAGATGCTGCGCGACCTCGCCCTCGCGGCGTCAGGGCTGCTCGACGAGACGATGGGTGGGCCTCCGGTCAGCCCCTATCAGCCGCCAGGATTATGGCGCGAGTCCAATACCATGAGTCCGGCGTATCGTCAGAGTGTCGGATCGGCGTTGTATCGACGATCGCTCTATACAGTCTGGAAGCGGACAACCCCTATGCCCAACATGATGGCTCTTGACGCCGCGACGCGCGAGGTGTGCATCGCTCGGCGGGAAGCGACGAACTCTCCGATCCAAGCCCTAGTGCTGCTGAATGACCCGCAGTTCGTTGAAGCGGCGCGCGTCATGGGCGAGCGCATGGTGCGCGAAGGCGGCGAAACAGACGCTGATCGCGCCACCTTCGCCTTTCGATTGTTCACTGGACGTCGGCCCGAGGTGCGCGAACTGGAGCTTCTTCTGGAACTCTATCGCCGGCAGCGGGACTTGTTCACGGCTGAGCCGGATCGCGCGGGGAACTACTGAGTATCGGCGAGCGCACTCCCGATCCCGCGTTGAATCCTGTCGAGATCGCTGCTGCTGCGATTGTTACTCAGGCAATCATGAATATGGATGCGACGGTGTGGAAACGATGAACGGTCCAGATCACGACATGCCGCACCCGCTTGAGATTACTCGGCGGCATTTCTTTGGCCAGTCCGCGGCAGGCCTTGGCGGCCTTGCACTTTCAAGCCTGCTGCTGGCTGAGAACGTCCGCGCGGCGCCACGCAGTTCAGATGTAACAATCGACGGTCTTCCGCACTTCATGCCAAAAGCGAAACGGGTGATCTATCTGTTCCAGTCTGGCGGTCCCGCGCAGCAGGATCTGTTCGATTACAAACCGTTGCTCAACGATAGAAATGGCGAGCAACTCCCCGCACACGTTCGACGTGGCCAGCGGTTGACCGGAATGTCGGTCAATCAATCGTCGATTCCACTGGCGGGCTCGCAGTTCAAATTCGCACGCCACGGGCGAAGCGGCGCGTGGGTGAGCGAACTCCTGCCGCATACTGCAACCATCGTCGATGATCTTTGTTTTGTGAAGTCAATGTTCACTGAGGCGATCAACCACGATCCTGCGATTACGTTTTTCCAAACTGGATCTCAGATCGCCGGGCGACCGTCCTTTGGTTCGTGGTTGTCCTACGGGCTTGGCGCGGCGAACAAGGATTTACCTGCCTTCCTTGTGTTGGTGAGCGCGGGGCAGGGTGGCCAGCCGCTCTATGCACGACTATGGGGCAGTGGCTTTCTCGACTCCCGCCATGACGGCGTACCGTTCCGCGCGGGGAAGGATCCGATGTTGTACCTCAGTAACCCCGACGGCATCTGCCGATCCGGGCGCCGGGCGATGCTCGACACGCTGCGGCAACTCAACCGGATTCAGTTCCAACGCCAGCTCGATCCAGCAATTGAATCCCAAATCGCACAATACGAACTCGCGTTCCGCATGCAGACCAGCGTTCCCGAAGTAACGGATATGTCGGATGAGCCGGACGAAGTGTTCGAACTCTATGGAGACGCAGCACGAAAACCCGGAACCTATGCCGCCAACTGCCTCCTGGCGCGCCGTCTCGCCGAGCGCGGTGTTCGTTTCATCCAACTGTACCACCAAGGATGGGATCAACACGACAACCTGCCCACCGGCATTCGCGCACAGTGTAAGGAGACCGACCAGCCGACAGTCGCGCTGCTCAAGGATCTCAAACGGCGCGGCATGCTCGAAGACACGCTGGTAATCTGGGCCGGCGAATTCGGTCGAACCTCCTATTCACAAGGTAAACTCACCGTCGATAACTACGGGCGCGATCATCACCCGCGTTGTTTTACCATCTGGATGGCCGGAGGCGGCATCAGGCCTGGCATGACGTACGGGCGAACGGATGACTACGGGTACAACATTGCCGACGAATCAGGCAATATCATCACGCCGTGCAAACACGAATTCACGCCCGGTGCTGTTCACGTTCACGATTTGCAGGCGACGATTCTTCATCTGCTCGGTATCGATCATCGACGTCTGACCTATCCGTTCCAAGGCCGCGACTTCAGATTGACTGATGTCCATGGCCACGTCGTCCACGATCTGATCGTGTGATGATCCCGTCGTAGTCCAATATTCAGCCGTCGTCTCACGCTGTCCTCCGGCAGTGGGCAGTTAGCATGCCGCGAATCCCAGTTCCAGGATCTCCAAATCGGCTGAAAGTAGGCGGTCCCCGGTGTGTGGCGATACTTGCGTTGCCTATGGGCTGACGGCTGAAACAGGACCGCATCGACGACGGTTCCTTCCAGCAGTTCCTTGTCAACGCGGCTGACGCGGCTGGGATTGTCGGTCGCGATGCTGCTATGAGTATGAGAACGGCCGGACGGGCAGTCGCCACAGTGAGGAGCTAAGGTAGATTCGGGGTAAATGAAACGATCAGTCGTCTTTCATTTGAGAAAACATTGGATGGGACGGATCACCCGACGCTAGTAGATAGGCGAGTAGATCAAGAACCTCGTTTGGGTTGAGCGGGTCGAGTAGGCTGGGCATCATCGGCGAGACATCCGACAGACGCTGCGACACGATGCGATGACGAGGCAGTTTCACAGTCGCAGCCGGTTCAAGCAGGTTGGGCATGATTGCGAACTCGTCGTCGTTGGTGTCCACGAGGATGCCTAGCACGAGTTGGTCATCGTCGAGTACGAATTCGAGTTGAACATACTGATCGGAGATTCGCCGACTTGGTTCGATGGTCGATTCGATCAAGTCGCGCAGCGTATAGTGCGTAACCAGGGCGGTGAGATCGGGTCCGCCCATCTGGCCGGTGCCTGCGAAGCGATGGCAATTGATGCAACTGGCTGCGGCGTACATTCGTTTGCCGTTCTTAAAGTCGCGATTGGTGAAGCCTTGTTGCGCTAACACGAGAACTTCCTCGACCGTCCACGCTTGGCCGGGGCCTTGAGGTAATTCGACATCGGTTGGCGATGAGTTCTGCGTGGTTGATCCGATTTGCGTAAACCGCTTACGTTGTTGCTCGGGTATGGCTTGGAGTGCATCTTCTCGTATGCGCGCAAGAAACCCAGCAAAACTTGCACCGCCATGCGTTCGGCTCGCGGTTGCGAACCAGTCGAAATAGCGTTCGCGCAGCTCGGTCGTCCAACCATATTGGGCGTTTCGTAACGACATCGCATAGTGAATCTGTTGTCGCTGCGGGGGAGCCGCCGTCATTTCCATGATGATCGGACCGAATTCGTCGTTACGCGATAAGAGCGATCGATCGCTGAAGGAATGTTCGTCGGCGTCGGCCCGTTCCATCAACGGAATCGTCCGCGCCACAACGCTGGGTGACTTCAGATAGACAAGCAAGTCACAGAGTTCTCGATCGATAACGTCGTCATCCGCGGGATACAAGTCCTCGAAGACTCGCCTGATCCTTCTCGCTGTTGACTCAGTCGGTTCGCCCAAGCGGATGAAACAGAGCGCCCAACAGCGCAGCCAATCCAAACGTTCGTTTCGCGTGAGCTCATTCCAGGGTATTGCAGATAACGTGTCGATGACCTGCTCTTGGTGGAGCGGTTTCCCACATCGTGCAATCGCAATCATTGTGGTGAGTTTTGAGACGGCGTTCGATTCGCTGAAGGCGCGATCACTCCAACGCTCTACAGGTTGATGCTCAAGCGCGACGCGGGCTGAGTATCGCAGCGTCCGATCAGCGTCGCCCAAGAACGGCCAGAGGCTGTCGATCGCCGAGGCCGATGTATCCGGGCTGTGAAACGATTCGAGCTGACGACGTTTGCTGCGCAGACGTTCATTAGAAAGCGATCTTGTTGGGGTCTCGTTGGAATCGTGTTCACCTTCGTAGCGCACCCGATAAAGGGCGGAAGGCGTGCCACGTCCACCGACAGCAAAGTACATCGCGCCGTCAATCGGATTGATCACGCAATCGGTAAGGGGCAGTGGGCGCCCGGTAAGGAATGTCTCTCTCGTTGCGCGGTAGGTCGAGCCGTCCGGTTCGAGAAAAACTGCATGAATCGTGCCAAACGTCCAGTCGAGAATGAAGAGCGCGTCGCGGTAACGCTGGGGGAATTGTGCGCCGTAGCCGAACGTGATACCCGTCGGTGAACCCGGGCCGATGTCGAGAACTGCCGGCAAGCTGTCGGGGTAGTGCGACGGCCACTTGCCGGCGCCTGACCGCCAACCGAAGTCTGATCCGCTGACGACATGGTTGATCCGAGTCGGTCGATACCAGGGCGCTCCCATGTCCCATTCCATGTCGGCGTCGTATGTGAACAGATCGCCATCGGCATTGAACGCAAGGTCGTATGGGTTACGAAAACCGATGGCAAACAATTCCCAGCTATCGCCGTTGCGATCCGTTCGGCAGATCCATCCGCCCGGTGCGAGGATTCCGACGGCGTGTCCGCGAGGATCCCAAAGTCGCTGGAGCAAGTGATCTTCATCCCATCGGCGAGGGACGGTTGAACGTTCGGGATCGGGTATGGGCGTGTGGTTACCGCCGACGATGTAAAGCGTGCCGTCGGGCCCGAGCGCGATGCCGTGTGGACCATGTTCGCCGATCCCTGAGAGAGCACGAAGGCGCTTCGATTGATCGTATTGGTCATCGCCAGTGGTGTCGCGCAGTTGATAGAGGCCGGGGCCGTCCGCTCGGTCTTGGGTGACCATTGCGTATAGATCATCCTCAACGCAGAGCAAGCCCTGTGCGGCGCCGATCGGTGTGTTGAGTGCTTCGACTGTGGTAGTTGATGCATCCTGACCAGGTGGGGCGGGGGTGACGCGATACAACCCGGCATTTTGAGCGCTGGCAATCAGCCGTCCCTTGGCATCGACGGCAAGGCTGACCCATGACCCGTGACGGCGCGGTACGGCGTAGACCAGATCGACTGCAAATCCCGGCGGGGCGGTGATGTTGCGTTCGATCGCCTCGTCCAGGAAACTGGAAAGTTGGGACCAAGGCGCAGACCCGAGCGGGCCAAGTTCGGTTGCCGGTCGCGACGCCGCAAAGTCCGCGCTGTTCGACACAAGCCAATTCGCGTTGGTGACGACCTGCCGTATGGCGCCGTCCGATGTCTCAATATCCAATACGGCTACAAAGCCGGCCGGACCTTCTTGATTCTTCGCATGGACGATAAGGGACGTCTGGCCGGCATCGAAAAACCTCGTGAGGTCTTGTTCAACCGGCACCTCCCATTGATTTGACGAGGCGACCTGTCGATCGCCGACGAAGATCGTCGCCTCGTTATCGCAGGTGAAAATAAGTACCACCCGCTTGGGCGGCGCATCGAATGAGAGTGTGGTTCGGAAGAACGCTGTCTCATTTGGTGCAGCGCTATCGGATGACCAAATCCACATGGGGACTGCACCGGGCCGGCTGTCGAAACCGGAGACGCCAAGCAGGGCCCAGCCGATCACGACGCCGATCATCGCACGAATCGAATTGCAACATGTCTGATACCGCATAACGTTCATTACCTTACCGAATCGTCGGCTGACTGTCTCGCATCCACGTGCATCTTGGTAGACTGAGCGGTTGGCGATGCTTGCTCGAATACTCATCATTACGGTCATCGGCACTGCGTCTTTCGCGCCGGTCCAAGATACCGACACGCTAAATCAGCAGCCGCTGATCGAGCGAGAGGCAGCGGTTGGCAAGATTTCGTTTCAACGGACCGAGGCGGAAATCCGCGTACTTTGCGATGGTGAGATTTTCACTTCGCTGCATTTTGGCGACGTACAGAAGCCGTACCTCTATCCGGTTAATTCAGCGCGAGGTGTTTCGATCACGCGTGGGTATCCGATGGATTCACGCCCAGGCGAGGCGAAGGATCATCCTCATCACACCTCATTATGGTTCGCTCATGGCGATGTGAACGGGCACGATTTCTGGCACGGCCCTCACGGCGAGCGTATCGTTCATGTCGAATCTCAAGTGCTTCCAACGACACCTTCAAAGCTAAACCCGGGGGTTCAATCCATCTTTGAATGGCGCGATCCGGATGGCGAGGTGATCTGTACGGAGCAGCGAATCATGCGTGTTTCCGCAGATCAATTAACGCGAACAATCGATTTTGACTTGACGCTAATCGCGACCGATGAGCAAGTTACCTTCGGCGACACCAAAGAGGGAACGTTCGCCTTGCGATTAGCCCCGACGTTGCGACTCACCGGCGGCGCAGCGCAAGGTAGCGCCAGGAACAGTGAGGGCGTGACGGGAAAAGACGTTTGGGGCAAGCGTGCCAAATGGATCGAATACTCCGGACCAATTGGCGGCGAGACAGTCGGCGTCGTGATTTTCGATCATCCTGACAATCCGCGCCATCCGACGTGGTGGCATGCGCGCGAGTACGGTCTCGTGGCGGCCAATCCGTTTGGTCGCCGTGCATTTGAGGGTAAGCGCCAGCAAGCCGGGGATATAGTGATTCAAAAGGGCGAGTCGATCCGCTTGCGGTATCGAATTGTCATTCACGACGGAGCGTGGGATGCGGATCGATTGGAGGCGGCGTTTAGGGAATGGATAGCGCCGCCCTAATACGCACCATGGCCTCTATATGTGTTCCGGCACCACAAACGGCTGACGGCCGGGGCGCGACAGCAGTGCGTTCGCCTCAGCCGCGCGACGGCCAGTGAATTGCTCGGTACTTGAGTCGAACGTGAGTGTGGAACCGATCGTCAAAGCGGTTTGTTCCGGCAAGAGATCGTTGTCGATTAGGTGCTGCTGAAGCCTATCGAATGATTCGTTGCCGGCTTCGTCTTCGCCGAACGGCGCATCGATTTCGGACATGGTGCGCTGCGCTCCCAACAGGTAGGAGATATTGCCAAGATGACATAGCGCCGAAGAGTGATGCCCCTCCAGACTGCTCGCATTCGCGCTCGAGGGATTATCGTTCTTCACCGCATCGATGAAGTTCTGGAAATGGTTGCCGTCTCCAACGAAGGTTCTGATGATGTTACCTTGCAAATCAAACGCGACGACCTTTCCATAGCCGCTGGTGCTTACTAAGTAACCGTGTTCACAATGGAAGATGACGCCGACATGCGCGGTTCGATACTCTGCGGTTTTCAGGCCACGTACTTCGAAGATGAGCTGCTTTTGGCCGTAGTCATAGACGGATATGAGGGAGTTCGGTGTGTCGCCATCATCATCGTAGCCGACGCGTCCGCCACAACTGATGATGCGCGCTGGGAACTCTGATTCGTCCAGACCCCAACGTGCGATGTCCATTTGGTGAACACCTTGATTGCCGATGTCGCCGTTACCGGTGTTGAATACCCAATGCCAGTCGTAATGGAGTTGTTTGCGTCGTAATGGCAGGAGTTGAGCGGGTCCCGTCCAAAGATCGTAGTCCAACGTCGCAGGCGGCTGTTGAGTCTCTACAACCTTACCAATACTTTCCCTTCGCTTGTAACACAAACCGCGGGCGATGGAGACTTGGCCGAGTCCACCGTCATGTAACCACGCAATCGCCTCGCGCGTTGCGCCGTTCGATCGAGCCTGTGTTCCGTGCTGCACGACCTTGCCATATTTTCGAGCTGCTTCAACGACCTTTCGGCCTTCGAGCACATTGTGACTGATCGGTTTCTCGACGTAGACGTGCTTGTGAGCTTGGAGCGCCCAAATCGCAGCTAAGGAATGCCAATGGTTGGGCGTGGCGATAGAGATCGCGTCGATGGATTGGTCTTCCAGGAGTTTGCGAATGTCTCGGTAGTACGTTGCGCCCGGGACGGCGTTCATAGCGCCCTCGATGACACCTTCGTCCGGATCGCAAATGGCGACGACTTCGGTGTCCGGCGACTGTTTGAACGCACCAACATGAGCGCGACCTCGGCCGCGCACGCCGATCACACCGACGCGAATAATCTCGTTCGGTGAGGCTGAGCGGCGCGTTGAGGCAAAGGCGAATGTTGGCGCAGCCGGAACTGCCACAGCGGCCGTCGCAAGCATCGACTGCTCAAGGAACCTGCGCCTGCTCACCTTGTTCATGTTGTTACCTCTCATCAGTGAACGGTCTCATCATCGCGACGCATCACACGGAACCCGAGATGATCCCCATCGGGAATCCACCAAACGCCCGCCGGCACGTTGGGATCAGCGAGAACCCAATCGTCATCGAAACGAAGTCGACTTGCGGGCGTGACCCTCGCCTTTTGATCCTTCCACGATCCGCCTCTGAGCACCGGTCGATTCGGCTCCTTCTCATCATAGGGATTCAGGCAGTATTCCCAAAGGTTCCCCAGCATGTCGTAAAGACCGTGACGATTGGCCTGTTTTTGACCCACCTTCTGCGTCATGCGATCGCTGTTGGCCGCAAACCAAGCGTGTTCAGCGAGCGGGTCGTGCCCGGTTTGCCCACAAGCCAGCGCCCACTCGGCCTCGGTCGGTAGTCGGTAAGATCGACCCGTGTTGAGCGAGAGCCAGCGGCAGTACTCGCCAGCGGCGTTGAAGCTCATTCCGACGGCCGGGCGACGTCCCGTTCCCCAATCGCGATCAAACGACACGATTGGCTTGGACGGTTTGGAGACAGCATCGACTCCGGAAGGCACGGCCGTGTTCCCATCAAAATCACAGTACTGCAAGAACTCATCCCATGTCACTTCGGTTCGACCGATCCAGAACTGGCCTTGGGGAATCCAAACCATCTCGAACTCGATAGCGCTGCCTTGGATGACTTGCAGGTAGTCTCGCGGCTGTTGAGTCGAAGCGCATCCGATGATGAAGTATGAAACTGCAAATAGTGCACATACATATATGCCGTGCTGTGCGTGTGAAGCGCTACTCATCGTTGGCTCGATCCTAATCGATCACCTTCAATCGGATATCACGCCAACGAATGCGCAGCGGTTCGGTTCGATCGCCAACGCCATGAACCTGAAGTCCGATGAAACCGCTGCGTACCGCGCCATCGAGTAGGACGGAGGCCGGCACGTCGTTGAGGTATGTTCGGATGACATCACCGCGTGCGCTGATGCGAAGCCGATTCCAGATATCGGGGTTCAACGCAAGCTGGGCCAACTCGTTGTTGTCAAGTTTATGGAGCCATCCCCGTCGTCCTTCTTCGTAGATTCCCGCTGACCAAGCGCGATCTGATGGATCGATCTCGACTTGGTAGCCGCGCACACGGCTATCGGCTTCATCCGAATCGCTCCAACTGCGGATTTGGATACCGGAATTGAGCTGGCGATCGACTTTGAATTCGAGTTCGAGCACATAGTCAGCGTAGTTCTGCTCGGTGCATAGGAATGTGTTGGGCTGATTGGGGCGAGTCTCGCCGACGATCATGTCATCTTGAACAACGTACACCGCTTCGCCTCCGATACGGCGCCAACCGTTCAGAGTTTCGCCATCAAAGAGAGGATTGAAACCCGGGGCGTTTGGTCCAGCCCATGAAGTGTGTGGCAGTACCCAAATGTTGCGGAAACGCACACGGTTGCCGTGGTCTTGGAGCACAATCGGGCCGCCGCCGGGCCGCTCCGGCGAGCCTGCCCCGGTTGGACGTGTGAGGCGAATATCTCGATGCACGAGTACACCATTGTGGCGCACGGTTATGCGCGCCGGCGCAAGCTTGTTTCCGTTCCCGTCCCAACGCGCGGCGACGAACTCGATGTCGTAGCGCTGCCACCGGCCGGGTGAATATGCAACGTTGACATCGGGCGCACGGAACCGATAAAGAGCACCGCAACCGTTGTCGCGCACCGGCTGCCCCCACGAATTGAGAATCTGCACTTCGTAGGTATCGAAAATATAGATGCCGCTGTTTCCGTCCGACGTACTGGCGGGCTCGGTCTGGGGGTACATGAACTCCAAATGAAGCGTGAAGTCTTCGAACGTCTCGCGTGAGAAGGCGTCTCCAGCACCGGGCTCGACCACAAGCTCACCATGTTCGACGCGCCAACCAAGGTCGCTACCGTCTTCATGGCGCCACGCCGACGTATCATCGCCGTCAAACAACACTACTGCATCACTAGGCGGCGCGAGCGATCTGGCCAAGGGATCGACACGAAGACTAGCAGCTGGAGAACCCGAGGAATCAAGTAGGCGGCACGCGAATCCCCATTCAGAATCATCTTGATAGACCTTGAGCAGCAATGTGTTCCAGCCTTGATTCAGAGTTGCTCGCGCGATGCCATGATCATTATAAAGTATTTCCTCGTCGTTGAGCGAGAACATAATCTTGTTAGTTGCGTTGAGTTCAAGTTGAATTGCCTGTTCGACGTCGGACCACAACTGTGTTCGCGCGTAGGCGGAGCAGTAGGAACACTCGCCCGGGGCGGTGAGGTCGATCCAACCAGTCTGTACGCTATTCGTTGGTTGCACATCACGCCAGAGCGTCGATGGAGAATCAGGCATCTGCTCAGAAGCGAAAGGGCCGGCGACTTGCCATAGCAGGATGAAATCTCCAGGGTCCGCATTGCGTTGAGTTTCATCTGTTGCTGCGCCGCATCGTTCGGCACCAGACCATGCGGTTGCTGCGCAAACAAGGGTTATCACAAAGGCGATTGGTCGCAAGAACGTCAACATACTGCTCTCCATAATCAACAGTTACGAAGTCCCGGCAAAGGGATCGATGGATACCCATTGCTCGCTGCGCGCCGATTCAAGCACCGCGTCACAAACCCGTTGGGTCGCTAGTGCCGTGCGGAAGTCCGGCTGCGCCGGCTCGCCGGTTTCCAAACCCTTGAGGAAGTCCGCGAGGGCGTGAACAAACGTGTGTTCGTAGCCGATCGTGCAGCCCGGCACCCACCAATGGTCCATGTACGGATGCTCGAAGTTCGTGACATGGATTCTTCGCCAACCCGCGAGATGATCCTCGATTTTCTTACCGGATTGGAGTTGGGCGTATTCAAAGAACCCTAAATACTGCGGATCTTCGAGGTCGAATACGATTGAACCATCCTCGCCGTTGAGTTCGAACGTGTTGTAGTTCTTTCGACCACGGGCGTAGCGGGTCGATTCGAACGTTCCCAGCGCTCCATTGGCGAATTCAGCGAGAAACATGCACGCATCATCGATCGTGACCGGTTCGACTTTGCCGGTCTCGACGTGTTGGCGTTGCTTGACAAAAGTTTCGGTCCGAGCGACCACGCGCGTAATGGGACCGTTGAGCCACATTGCTGTGTCGATCGAATGTGCCAGCAGATCACCAGTGACGCCTGAACCGGCGACGTTGGCATCGAGCCGCCAAAGCGCCGCTCCGCCCTGTGGAACATCCTCTGCGATGGTCCAATCCTGAAGGTACGTCGCACGAAAATGAAACGGGCGGCCGATGCGCCCTTCATCAATCACCTGTTTGGCGAGCGCAATGGCCGGCACTCTTCGGTAATTGAACCAAACCATGTTGGCCACACCCGCCTTCTCGATCGCTGCCGTCATCTGCTCGGCTTCATCCACGTTCATGGCCAACGGTTTTTCGCAAAGCACCATTTTCCCGTGCTCAGCTGCGGCCAACGCCATGTCGCGATGCAGATGATTTGGTGCGCCGATGTCAATGAGATCGATGTCATCGCGTTGAACCAGTTGCCGCCAATCGGTTTCCGCCGATTCGTATCCCCATTCATCGGCAAACGCCTGAACCTTCTCGCTATCTCGCCCGCAGACAGCAGTGAGCAGAGGCGCATGCTCGAGCTTGAAGAAATTATTCACGCGCCGGTACGCATTGGAGTGCGCTTTGCCCATGAAGCCGTAGCCGATCATGCCGATGCGAAGCGGTGTAGACATCGTGTGATAGTTCTCCGTTGGCCTCAGCCGAATCTCTTGTTCAGTTCGTCGGCTGCGGCTTTACACTTTGCCGTCGCGGCCCACGCATCGGGCCAGAAGCACAGGTCAATCGTCCACCAATCGTGCGGTAATGTTTCCTTCGCGAGCGCCCCAACAATCTGGTCAAAATCGATGATGCCCTCACCAAACGGCGGGTGGGCGGATGTCTCATCCTCACCCTGGGCATTCTTATGGCAGGTGTTGTCCGAATCGATCAGATGGATGTGGTTGATGCAGCCAGACAACATGCCGATCAACTCGAGCTGACCGCCTTGTAGCGTTTCTTTGTCGCCAGGTTGTCGAGCGCCCACGACAGAGACCATCTGGCCGTGGCATGTATCGTACATCACGCCGAAGTTGTCTTTGTTCACAGCGTCCAAGACGCGCACAACATCGCTTGGCTTGTTGAACGCAAAGCCCGGCTCGAATTCCCATGTCACATACAACCCACGATCCCCAGCAACATCGCAGCACGTGTTCCATGCGGTGGCAACACGCGCCAAGGCTGTGTCATATCCAACTTCGTCGAGCATTGTTGGCGGCTGGACGGTATCAACACGAATGCCCTTGATTCCGAGGTCCACACAGAAGTCTGCGTTCTTCATGAACTCCTGGATATACGCGGTCGGATCGTCGGTGTTGATGAGCTGTTCACCCCAAAGGTTCGCGGCCAATCCGCTGAATGCAAGACCGTACTGGTCTACCATCGCAACCACTTCTTCTCGCTGTGATGTTTCAGGTAAATCCGTCGGATTGGGATGAGGGGGAAATCCACCAAGTTCGACGCCGTCGAAACCGAGTTCGTTGAGTTTGCGGCAAACCGTTTCGAAGTCGATCGGGTCGCTTTCGTAGGGGCCGATGGTGTAGGCCCAAGAGCCGATAGAGATGCGTTTCATTATGCCTTCCTTCGGTGCTGACGATCGGCGCAAGATACCCGCAAACGTTCATCGTTGCATGTGATCGCCAATTTGCGGAGCGTCCGGATTCACCTCCGGTCCGAAATAGCGCAGCGTGACCAGCGGTTCGCGCTCGGACGTATTTTCGTAATGCACACCCGCTTGGGCGGCGCTGTCGGTGACGAACACCTCGTCTTGCGTCAACTCGTGGAAGCGAATGAGCGTCGGACAGCGTAGAGGCATTCCGTTGATCCTGCCCTCACCTTGCACTGCGATGAGACTGAAAGCGCCGTTGTCGCGAATCGTGCCGCTGCCACCCGGCTCGATCGTCAGCTCCTTGGCCGTGAAGTACTGCTGCTGCTCAATGCGACCGTACGTTATCCACTTGTCGACGAAGGGACCGCTCGGATCAATCTGCTCGGTCGTGATCGGCTCCATATAATGGTTGCGCTTGAAGTTCGGATCGACGTTGGCGTCCCAATCCAATTGATCGACGATGAAATCAAGATCGCTGTGTTTGTCGCTGGGCATGTCTTTCACGAGCAGCGACCAGGGAACATCGCGCCCTTCGATGAGATTCTGGTACATGCCAAAAACATCCGAGCCCCATTGTGGTTCGTAAGTGCAAAGCGATCCCGGCGCGTGCAGTATCCCGGGTCCAACAAGCCAGCCGCTTCCGGGGGTGAGTCGATAGGCCGCGGAGTAATCGAGAATATGATTATCGCCTCGATTCCAATCTTCCAGACACTTGCGCACCTGCTCGCGCGAAGTTCCGGGGGCGAGTCCAAAGAAGGTATATGGGAATCTGTTTTCGATGGTGTTGTGTTGCGGCGGGAAGTAATACGCCTCCGGTTTACCTTCCCGGCCGACGAGCGCTGCTTGTTCATCGCTCTGATGCATGTGATGTGGGATGGGTCCCATGTTGTCAAAGAATTTCGCGTACACAGGCCACTTGTGATATTTGTTCCAGATCGATTCGCCGATGATCTCGGACCCGAGTTCCTCGATTGCATCGCGCAGCAGCACGCGCTGATCTTCATGAACAACGTACGACAGGCCTTCATCAGGTACTCGGCCTTCGTTGGCCGCTTCAGTCGTCGAGCCAAACCATCGCTCATCGATTCCGCCTCGATCAAGGCCGAATGCATATAGATCATCGGGATGCAACTTCAAGCGGCGACCCGGCTGGAGAAATGATCGCGGTACCCAGCACGGCGCAAGTTGCAGGACCCCATTACCAGACTCGAGCGCAGCCTCGACGATAGGCCGCACGTTCGTATCGACGGTACGAAGATCAGTGATGGATCGAGTCATCTGATTGTGCCTCTTCGATCCTGCCCTAGCGAAACCGGTGGATCATGACGTGGTGGTACGTCTCGCCCGGGCGCAGGACCGGATCGGGCCAACCGGCGCGTCCTCGTTTGTTGATTGCGTCAGGGAAGTACTGTGTTTCCAAGCAGAATCCATCGTGCTTGGCATAGACGGCACCGTTCTTGCCGGCCACACCGTCAAGGAAGTTACCCGAATAGAACTGAATCCCGGGCATGGTCGTCCAGATCTCCATCGTGCGACCGCTGGCCAGATGGGTGACCCGTGCGGCGCGACGAAATCTTCCGTCGAAACCATCAATGACGTAATTCAGATCGTACCCTCCGGGGTTGTCGCCTTGGGCTGGCAGCGCACCAATGTCAGCGCCAATCCTTTTTCTATTTGTGAAGGCAAACGGCGTTTGACTTACAGAGTCGATCTCACCTGTTGGGATCAACGTTGCGTCGGCGGGTGTGTAGCGCGTAGCGTCAAGTCGAAGAACGTGATCCAGGATCGTTCCTGAGTCATGCCCAGCGAGATTCCAATAGGTGTGATGGACGATGTTGATCGGCGAGGGCGCGTCCGTCGTTGCCGTCATCTCGACGCGTAACTCATTATCAAATGTAAGCACATAGTCAACCGTGACGTCGACCGTGCCCGGATAACCTTCCTCACCGTCCGGAGAACGATAGGTCAGACGAAGGCCGGGTCCGTCTTTGGTGTCCAATTCTTGAGCGTTCCAGACGACCTTGTCAAATCCCTTCTCGCCGCCGTGCAGATGGTTTGGTCCATTGTTGGTTGCAAGTTGATACTGCTTGCCATCCAATTCAAATTGCCCCAGCGCAATACGATTTCCGACACGTCCCACCATCGCACCGAAGTATGGGTTTCCAGCAATATACTCCTGAAGCGTATCGAAGCCGAGAACGACATCGTCGACGTTGCCTTGAGCATCGGGAACGAAAAGTTGCGTGATGATCCCGCCGTAGTTCGTGATCTTCGCGATCATTCCGGAACCGTTGTCAAGCGTATAAAGGTTCACAGCAGCGCCGTCGTGCGTGCCCCAAGGCTCGTGTGTGATTCGCATTGTCGCGGTTCCCTGACATCCAGCAGCGACCACGACGAACAGTGCCAGCGCGGGGCCGAGGGTGAAGTTGCGTTGTATTTTACTCATCATTCGTTCCTTGATCGGGCGGTACGTCGAATCGCGACCGCGTGCTTGACGAGGGCATCGATAATGATGCCGCCCAGAAGTACGAGGCCAACCACAGCCATCTCGATGTTGTTTGGTATCCAGTCCACCAGCGTGATGGTGTTATACAGCAGCACCATAACGGTCGCACCGATGATCGTTCCGGCGATGCTTCCTTGACCGCCCAAGAGGCTGCACCCACCCAACACCGCAGCGGCGATCGCATACAGCTCATACCAGCTTCCAAAATCAACCGGTTGGGCCAAACCAGCGTCGAAGACAAACAGCAATCCCCCGATGCCCGCGAGGCCACTACAAATCACGTAAGAGATCGTTGTGACTCCGCGCGTGTTGATACCGCTATAGCGTGCAGCGGGTTCACTTCGTCCGATGGCCAGCAGATGGCGTCCGTAAACCGTTCGATGAAGCAGAATCGCCGATGCGATCGCCACAACCAACAAGATAATGCAGGGAAACGGAATGGAGAAACTTTCGATGCCCGGCAGATCCACACGTCCATTGGCAAGACTTCGCAGGCCGGTCCAGCCTCCGCGGAAACCCTGCGTTTGATCGCCGGTAATTCCGCGCGCCACGCCACGGTAGATGAGCAGTCCACACAAAGTTACCACGAACGGTTGAAGAGTCAGTCGTGTGATGAGCAGACCGTGGACAAGACCGATCAGGAGCGCGACGGCCATCACGGCGGGCAGAACGATCCACACCGGCACATTGTTTTGGACAAGCATCCACGGCGTAAGGATTCCAACCAGGCAAACCACCGAACCGATCGACAAGTCGATGCCTCGTCCGATGATTACAATGGCCGCTCCGATACTGATGATTCCAAATAGTGCGCTGCGCCGAATCACGTTCTCGATGTTGAACGCGGTCAGGAAATTTTCGCCTGCGATCGAGTTGAAGATGCAGATCGCCACGAGCAGTCCGAGGATGCCGAGAACCTGTTTCACGCAGCGTCTCGTTCTTTCGTGGCAAGTTTCATGATCGTCTCTTCATCAACTTCGCCTGCTGCCAATTCGCCGGTGATCGCCCCGTCGCGCATGACAAGGACTCGGTCGGACATCGCGATGATCTCTTCAAGATCACTTGAGGCAAACAGGATCGAAACACCTGCGCCGGCCATCTCCTCCATAATCCGGTAAATCTCGGCACGTGCGCCGACATCGACCCCCCGTGTTGGTTCGTCCAGCAGAAGTATGCCCGGCTCAAGCGCCAACCATTTGCCGAGCGAGACTTTCTGTTGGTTACCGCCGGAGAGCGTAGAAGTAATTTGACGATCGCTGGACGCGCGGATGCGCAACCGTTCGACTATGCGGATGCTCGTGCGTCGTTCACGTCGACGATTGACGAAACCCTTACGCGCGTGTCGAATCAGTTCTGCGAGTCCCAGATTATTGCGCAAGGTCTGATCGAGGATAAGCCCGTGCAGTTGGCGATCCTCCGGCACCAAGGCAAGCCCCGCCGCGATCGCATCCCGTGGTGAGCGGATCATCACAGCGCTGCCATCGACCTTGAAACTCCCTTGTATGGGCGGAACGATCCCAAAAATCGATTCGAGCAATTCGGTGCGACCGGCGCCAACCAGACCAGCGATGCCCACGATCTCCGAGGCGCGCAGATGAAAATCAACGCTCATCTTTGGATGGCGGGTTGTGCACACACCGTGGACGTCCAATCTTTTCTTTCCCCGCGGGAATCGTTGCTGGCGACCGTATCCAGCCAATGCACGCCCAATCATGTGTTGCACCATCGTTTGTCGATCGATCTTGCCTTGGTCGATGCGACCGGAGACCCGTCCATCGCGCAGAATCACCACGCGGTCGGCGATATCTTCAACCTCAGCCAGTCGGTGCGAGATATAGATTATCCCAACGCCTTGTGCTCGAAGCTGGCGGACAACCGTGAACAGTTGTTCCGTCTCATGTAGAGAAAGGCTCGACGTCGGTTCGTCCATGATGAGAATGCGCGCATCAACGGAGAGTGCCTTGGCGATCTCCACAAGTTGCCGTCGTCCGATCGACAGATCATCGACGCGGCGACCCGTTGGTTCATCAAGACCAACCGCTTCAAGTGATCGGCGGGCTGTTGCGGCGACCGCTCGACGGTCAATCAGTCCGAATCTGCGCGGTTCACGTCCGAGGCAGATGTTCGACGCAATGTCGAGATTACCAGCGAGATTCAGATCCTGGTGAATCAGCGCAATACCCGCCTCTATGGCGTCATGCACAGTGCGGGGCGTGAGCGTTCGTCCATTCAAGCGTATCGAACCTGCATCGGCTTGTTGAACACCGGCGAGAATCTTCATGAGCGTGCTCTTGCCGGCGCCGTTTTCGCCAACAACAGCTAGCACTTCGCCGCTGTGTAAGTCAAGATCAATCCCGTCCAAGGCGCGGACACCGGGAAACGACTTGGTCATGCCGCGCACCTCAAGCAATGGATGATCCTCGACAACAGGCACGGATGTATCAGCTTCCGCTGCCCTGGCCGAGCTTTTGTTTGAGGTCATCCCAAAAGGCGGCGACGTTGTCTGCACGAATTTGCCGGGCGGGGATTTCGATGACCTTGCTTTGGGGAATTACCGATTGATCACCGCCGGCGAGGGCGTTGAGAATTTCGATCGACCGGTAGCCATAGTTGTACGGATCTTGGACGACCGTGCCGTAGACAGTTCCGTCGGTGATTCCTCGGAGTGTTTCGTCAGCCTCATCAAACGCGACAACTTTGATCTGACCAATCTTGCCCGCTTGCTCGAGTGCCGCAAGACAGAGCGGCGGGTTGTAGGCGAACAAGCCGATCATGCAATCCAGATCAGGATGGCGCGCCAAAGCGTCCTCAGCGTTGGCCTTGCCTTTGGCGCGATCGAACTGATCGGTGAGCGTTCCAAGGATCGTGTATTTCTCGCCAGTCAATGCGCTGATGCTCGGCGGATCGTAGCGTGTCGGATCAAACGGGCGATCAAGTAACTCGTCAATCACACCTTGGCGACGACGTTTGGCGTTGTCCTGTTCAAGTCGGCCGATGAAGATAAAGACCTTGCCGCCATCGGGAAGCGCCTCCTTAACAAGTTCGCCGCACATTCGTCCCGCAACGTAATTATCCATCCCGATATAGCACAAGCGATTGGAGTCGGGCGCGTCAGAATCATGCGTAATAAGATTGGTGCGACCGGCCACCATATCCAAAAGGTCGTTTTGGTTATCAGGATCGATTGGACTTACCGCGATGCCATCGACGCCGCGGGCAACGAGGTCCTCAAGCATGCGCTTTTGGTCGACAACACCCCCAGCGGGCATGTGCACGCTAACGTTGGTGCCGGTCGCTTTGCCAGCGTCCTTGGCGCCTTTTTCCGCGATGACCCAAAACGAAGCGACGCCGTTGGTGACGAAAGCGAGCTTGGGTGCCGAGTCGCTCTCGCCATCGCACCCAGTTAGGCCAACAATCAAGATGCCTACGACAACGCTAGCTACGAATCTGCCCATCGGTTACTCCCTGTTCCAATCTCCGGCGGAAGAGTCAGTGAACGGTCATTCCCCCGTTCACGTGAATGTTTTGCCCGGTTACGAATGATGATGCATCGCTGGCAAGATAGACCACGGTGCTGTCGAGGTCCTCGGGAACTCCCCAGCGATCCGTGGGGATGAGTTTGCGGTAGCCGTCCTTGGCTTCTTGTGGATCGTTCTCATGTCGCTGAACTGGAATCCATCCGGGCGAGATCATGTTGACCGTGATTCCAAACGGCGCCAGTTCGCTGGCCATACTGCGCGTCCAGCCGTTTTGGCCTCCCTTGGCCGCAACGTAGGCTGAGAAGTTCCCCACGCCGCGAGCGAATACCTCCGACCCGATGTTGATAATGCGACCGTGTTTGCGTTCTTTCATCTGCGCCAACACACGGCGTGTGAACAGATATGGGCTCTTAACAAAGTAGTCGAGCATCGACTGATAGAAATCCCAGTCGTACTCTTCGATCGGTCGTTGCGGCTGAGCGGGCGTTGCGTTGATGACGAGGATATCGATCGGACCGAGATTCTGTTCGATTTCACAGACCACGTCGTCGATTTCGTCAGCATCGATCGCACTGCCTCGAACGAGTATGCCGTCGGCTCCGGTTTCACGATATTGGGCGAATGCTCGTTCAGCTCGTTCAGCATCGTTGAAGTAGTTCAGAGCAACCTTCGCTCCGGCCGTCCCAAGGGCGCACGCCATAGCGAACCCGAGTCCGGCGCTGCTTCCGGTTACCAGAGCGACGCGGCCTGAAAGTGGGCGGTCATGGTTAGCTGGGGTTCCGGGCGCGGGGGACATGCGGTACCTCGTTCATCCTGAGGCTCAATTGAGCGAGGCGACGAGTATAGCAGTTGGCTAGGCCAAGATGTCATGGATCACGTGGCCGTGTACGTCGGTCAATCGCATGTCCCGGCCGCTGAAGTTGAAGGTCAATTGAGTGTGGTCAATGCCGAGCAGATGCAGCATCGTGGCATGCAGGTCATAGATTTCGAGTTTCTTGTCCACGGCCTTGTACCCCAAGTCGTCAGTTGCGCCGTAGGTCATGCCAGCCTTGACGCCGCCGCCCGCCATCCAGATGGTGTATCCGAACGGGTTGTGATCGCGGCCATCGCTTCCCTGTGCGAACGGAGTTCTTCCGAATTCACCGGCCCACACGACGAGTGTTGTCTCCAAGAGCCCGCGGCGCTTCAGGTCGTGTAGCAGGCCGGCGATCGGCTGATCGACGGCTCGTGAATTGTTCTCGTGGCCTTCGCGCAGCTTAGCGTGTTGATCCCACCGATCCCCGTCAACTCGGGGGCAGGTGAGTTCGATGAACCGCACGCCACGTTCAACGAGCCGTCGAGCCATCAGGCATTGTCGTCCGTAAATTTGCGTGGGGATGTACTCCGACTCCAGGCCGTACAGTCTCTTCGTGATTTTGGATTCGTGTTCGATGGAAAGTAAATCCGGAACCGCAGCCTGCATTCGATACGCCAGTTCATAATTCGCAATGGCCGACTCGATGGAATCGGATTTGCCGACGCGGTTAAGGAAACCGCGATCTAGACTGCTCATGAGATCGAGTTTGTTGCGCTGAAGGTCCGGACTTGATTCCGATGGCGTGATGTTGGCCACCGGGTGATCATCGGGTTTGAAGATCGAGCCTTGATGTGTGGCGGGCAGGAAGCCATTCGAGAAACATTCGAGTCCGCCTGGTGGAACAAGCCCGCCGTTCATGACGATAAATGCAGGCACATTCTGATTCTCAGTGCCTAAGCCGTACGACATCCAAGCGCCCATGCTCGGCCGACCAGCGATGCCGATGCCGCTGTGTAGGAAGTAGTTGGCGTTGGTATGCTCGGAGAACCGCGACGTCATCGATCGGATCACACACAGATCATCAGCATGGCGGGCGACGTGGGGAAACAGATCGCTGACGGTCAGTCCCGACTCGCCGTATTGTTGGAACTTCCATGGTGAGCCAAGCGTCGTGCCGTTGTTATTGAATTGCGTCGGCTCCTTCTTCATCGCGAACGGTTGGCCGTGCTCTTTGGTGAGACGGGGCTTGGGGTCGAAAGTATCGACCTGGGAAGGGCCGCCATCCATATAAAGGAAGATGATGTTTCGTGCCCGCGGAACATGATGGGGCAACATGATTCTGCCCGTGGCTGTCCGCTGCCCTGACGGCGTGTCGGCCCGCGCTTGCTCTTCGAGTAAACCAGCCAACGCCACTGCGCCGAAACCACTCGCACAGCGCATCAGCATGTCGCGCCGAGTGACGGGGGCGTCGTGGAATCGTCCGCAATGATGCACAGTTGCTCCTGAAAAAGTCGCACGATCCGTCGCGCGGCGCTGCCTTATTATGGTATGAACATGAACTCTTTGGTATTTAGGAGAGCGTGTGCCAGGTCTGCCCACACTGTTTCACTTTGCGACGATTCGTCGGGGCCATGTGCCGATGCCTGCTGGCGTAGGAATTCGAAAGCAGCTTCACGTTCCTCAATCGACGGGCGTCGAGCGAATGCTTGTCTAAACATCACGTCGATGCGCTCGGTTGACGCCAGGGGCTCATCGCTCAATACACGTCGCGCCCAAACTCCAGCCTGCTCGATCACGAATGGATCGTTCATCATTATTAGGGCTTGGGCGGGAACGTTGGACCGATGGCGTCGTCCTCTCGTTGAGGCCGGTACCGGCGCGTCGAATGCAGTCATCATCGGAGAACGGAAGTTGCGACGCAAAGCGATGTAAATACTTCGCCGCCCGTCACCATCCAGCGGACCGCTCTTGCCGGGACGGCCGCGCCCTGTCATGAACGGTGTGAGGTTGACAGGAACCGATGGGCCGTACATGGTCGGATCGAGGCGTCCGGAGACTGCAAGAACAGCGTCGCGAATCGCTTCTGCTTCCAGGCGACGAATACGGGCTCGATGTAACAGTCGATTGGTGGGATCGAGCCGCTCGGCTGCAGGATCAGTGTTCGTGCTTGACAGGCTATAGGCTTGGCTGGTAACGAGCAGCCGAATCAGACGTTTGGTCGACCATTCTGCGTCGCTGCGAAACCAGTCGGCAAGCCAATCTAACAGTTGCAAGTCCGAAGGCGGCTGCCCGAGAGCACCAAAGTCGTCGGGCGTAGGAACGATCCCTTCACCGAAGAGATGATGAAACACGCGATTGACCATGACACGGGCCGGCAGCGGGTTGTCCGGCGACAGAATCCGTTGCGCTAACTCCAGCCGTCCCGAACCGGCAGAGATCAACGGCTGGTCGGGCGGGGCGAGCGAATCGATAAACCGCCTTGGCATTAGTTCACCGCGACTGCGATGATCGCCACGAAGAAAGACATATTCGTCTTCGGGCGTGCCATCAACCATGGCCAAGACGCGCATCGGCGCGGGCAGTTCTTTGTCGATGCTGGAGGCGCGTGCAAAAAGTTCTTCCCACTCGCGGGCCTTCTCCGAATCGGGTGAATCGAGCTGAATGAGGTCGTGTCCCAGCAGCCAATTCACCAGCGCTACTTCTTCAAGTCCGATGGTTCCTGCGGTCCAATGTTTGATCGCCGTGTTTGCAGCCTCTTGGAGACGGCCCGCAGCGTCTCGCTCAACACCCGCCGGCCAAGCATCCAACGCGTCTTGACTAGGCTGTCCACTTTCCACGAATCGGATTTCGTCGACAGCGATGTAACCGTCGCCATTATCGATGATCTCGATGTGCGCTCGGTGTCCGCGATAGAGTTTGACATTCTGACGCTGGTCTATCCATTCATCTTCCGCTGTGTTCACATCGAAGGTGATGCCACCAAAGAGAAGCGCGTTGTAGTCGTCGAGAAAATAGCCGTCGATCGTTAGCCGGACTCGCCCTTTGTGACCGGATACTCGATAGACGATGGTGTCAGTCTGAATTTCGAATGTTTCGGAGCGCAGCGTTCCTTGAAGCCGAGGCCCGAGCCTGCCGCTATGGGCCGTGCCCGGCGGCGCGAGTCTGAATCCGCCCGATCCCGCTACAACTTGACCGGGTTGAAGTGACTCGCTTTCAAAGGCATGGCCGGTCGCCTGCCAACGATCAAGCGAGTCGAACGTTTCAAAAACCTGCGGCAGCTTTTTGATCACGGTTTGATCGTTTGTTCGCTCTTCGGGCGTAGGCGCGACGAGGGCCTGCACGAGTTCGTGGGCGGCGTGGTGCTTGGGCGGTGGTTCCTGTAAAGCGGCCACCCAACGGGCCAGTGCATCTCGATCGAGTGTTGCGTTATTGGCTTGCTCGGTGATTGTGGCGTCGAGCACCGCTGCGGTATCGTCAGGCGTCTCGTCCTCTTCATCGTCGGGCGGCTTGACGTTGCTGACGATCTCGGCTGCCACGGCCGCGTATTCACGAAGCATCTTGAGATCATCTGGCGAAGGGATCAGTTCGTTGGCAAGATCATCCGCCGATTGAAGAAGTTCATTCAGTTGGGCGACGGAGATTGCGATTCGTCCCTTCGGATCGAGGTACGCTTCTTGTCTGCGTGAACTTTGCAGGAATCCGCTCATCGCATAAAAATCGGCGGTCGATATGGGATCGAACTTGTGATCGTGACACCGCGCGCAACTTACGGTGACGCCGAGAAAGGCCTTGCCCACCACGTCGATCTGGTTGGCGATGCGCTCTGCTTCATCGGCGCGGACATCTACCGGCGCATGTGTGCCCTGGCTTAGGAACCAGAATCCGGTTCCGATGATTGATTCGTTGTATTGCTCTTGCGGATGCTGACGCGGTGAATCAAGAAGGTCACCGGCGATGTGTTCCGTGACAAATTGGTCATAGGGCACATCCGCGTTGAGCGCTCGAATAACGTAGTCCCGATATTGCCAAGCGTAACGGATGGGATAGTCGTATTCATGGCCGTGCGTTTCCGCGTAGCGAACCAGATCGAGCCAGTGCCGGGCCCACCGCTCGCCAAACTGTGGTGATTCGAGCAAACGGTCGACGAGTTTTTCCCAAGCATCCGGCGATTCATCTTCGATAAACGCTTCGACTTCAGCAGGCGTAGGCGGGAGGCCGATCAAATCGAACGTCAATCGGCGAACAAGCGTTCTGCGATCGGCCGGACCGGCTGGCTGGAGTCCGTTCGTTGTAAGTTTGTCGTAGATGAACCGGTCCACCGGATGCTCGGACCAATTCGGGTCGTCATTGCTCGGCGGTGTGGATCGTTGAATCGGCGTCCATGCCCAATGCTTCATGTACGGCGCGCCTTGATCGATCCAACGACGAAGCAACTCGACTTCGCTGCGCACCAAACGCGGTCGGTCCGACGGCGGCATCTGGAACTCCTCAACATCCGAGGTGATCCGTCGGATCAACATGCTTGCGTCGCTGTCGCCCGGGACTACCGCGGCAACTCCATCGTTTCGAGTCGGCGCAAGTGCTGCGGGTCTGATGTCCAGCCTCAGCCCGGCTTCTCGAGTGCTGGAGTCCGGCCCGTGACAGAGAAAACAATTTCGCGCCAGGATCGGACGAATATCCGTATTGAAATCGAGAATATCATTGGCCGGCGTGGTCTTGGCAGCGCCTGGAGATTCCTGAATAGCGCTTGATCGTTGAAGAACAAGTCCGATGCTGACGCTGATCGCCAAGACGAGACTTCGTTGGATGTAGTGGGCTGGCGTCATTGAACTAGCGTCCCCAACACTATCCACTTTACGCAAACTCAACCGTCTGCGGAAGAGGCTACGTCGATTTGTTAGCTACCGTGGTCAATAACGCTGGCCGTGCCTGTAACTAGCCGGGGGTCACACATCACACATCATCACAGCCCGGCGCAGCCCTTCAGTGGGATCGCCGGCCGGGATGAATTCCTGCCCAACGTATCCCTCGTAGCCCAGTTCCAGGAGCGTTCGCATGATGTCGGGGTAGTTGATCTCCTGGTCTAGATGGAGTTCGCCTCGACCCGGGTTTCCAGCCGTATGGATATGACTAATTAGATCGCTATACTGTTTGATACGCCGAATCAAATCGCCGTTCATGATCTGTACGTGATAGATATCAAACAGTAGCTTGACGTTTGGCATATTGACGCGCTTGACGATATCCGCGACATAATCAAGGTCGTCCCCCTGATAACCGGGGTGGCCCTTCATCGGATGCGTGTCGTCTCGCGTGTTGAGCATTTCGATCGAAATCGTGGTATTGCTGCGTGCAGCGTATGACCCGAGTTCACTGAGTCCCTTCACGCAATTGTCCGCACCTTCGTCAAGGGAAATCTCGCCGCTTTGGGGATCGTCCGCCACGCGGTATTTGTAGCCGGTAAACGCGATTATTTGTTGGCAAAGACCATTGCTAGCAGCGCACGCGTCGATCATTTTCTTTGTGTTGCCGATGACCTCGTCGTGGTAGGTGAGATTATTGAGGCCTTTGATGAACGGCGCACCGGTCATGCCGTTCAGCGCGATTGCGCAGGTGAGACCATTCGTCTTGAGTAACGGCCAATCGGGCGGATCAACCAGCTCGACACTCTTGCAGCCCAGAGCAACGGCGGCACTGACCGTGTCAGCTACCGTCCAACCAACGGCGTCGAAACACCAATGGGCCACGGATTGCGAGATGTTGCCGCGCAAGGTTGTTTGGTTGTCGTTCGACCTCAGGGGTGCGGCGCAGACCGGTAGGGCCGCCGATGCAGCACCAACGGCTGCAACGCCAAGCACGTCCCGGCGTGAGAGATTCTGCTGTTTCGTCAGCTCGTGCATAAGACTCTTCTTCCTTACCGAGTGTGGACTTCATCAGGTCAATTCACGCCGAAACTTTGGACTCAAGCGAGTCGCGGCGAATATCAAGCCAAGTACGCCAACAATTACACTGCCTGTGATCACAAGCAGAGCCTTGCGATTCACGATGGCAGACTCGGGCACACCCAGGTGGTTGCTGGATGCAAGAATCCGGTCCCGTGAAAGCGGGTAGTCACGTGACAGCGTGTCGACCATCAACAATGCTTCACTTTGTGGATTCGATTGCCGTGCTAGCCGAACATCTTCGACCTCTACAACAGGGCCGTAGTTCCCCCAACTTTGGCGAATGTAGGTCAGCGCATCAGCAACTTGTTGATCATCGAGATTCGCCCCAAGCGGCGCCATAACGGAGTTGAACATCTGACCGTCGGGAAGCCGGAGTTCGCCGTAAAGGCCGTGGATCACGACAGCTGCTGCGCGATGGGGATCTCCCAACACCCACGGCGAACGATCAAGCGGCGGGAACCCTTCTTCTCCACGACCGTTGACGCCATGACATCGCGCGCAGCCGTTGATCTCATCGAGATAAATCGTTCGGCCGGATTCCAGCCGCGCATCGCTGACCGGTTCCACGCGATAATTGTCGTAGCCTTTCGGCCACTTCGCCGCCGGTAGGTAGTTCATCGTGCGGAGCGCTGCCATGGCCGTGCCGTGCGCCTGACCGAACGTGTGGAGTCCTTCTTCACTCACAGCGTCAACATGCTCGGCCAACCAAACGAACAGCTCAGCGTCGTCGCTTGAATGTCGAGCGATCTGTTCGATAGCTTGCGTTGCATCGATTAGCCCGGCGTCGATGGCGTGTCGCAGTTGGGTGACCGTTTTCGCCGGTGCTTGCCCGGGAGAAAGCAATCGCAACACTTCTGTGGCAAGCATCGCATTGCCCGCGATCAATGCTGCGTTTTCTGGCGCGATCCGCACCAGTGCCGCAATTGCAATTGCTCGCATGGGTAGATTGTCGCTCGACGCGGCACGATTGAGTTCATTTGCAGCCGTGGCGAGGTCCTGTGGCGTCATTTCCAAGAGCAATGGAGCAATGGCCAAATCAACGTGGCGGGCCGCCATCATCTCAGCAACGAGTCGTTGCACTCGCGCCCCGCCGCTATCGCCTGCGAGAAAAGTCAACGCCTCCGAACGCCTGCGTTGTGGCACGTCGTGACGAAGGAGCACAACACTGGCCACGATTTCGTCCAATGGCTGTGCGAGCAGCTCATCCAGATCGGTGCGTTCGAGGCGCAACCGAATGACGATTTCAGATTGCGGTTCACCGTACTTTGATAAGTACGCCATGGTTTCCTGAAGCGCAATGCGAAGGCCTTCGTCCATTTCAAGATCCGCAGCGATCGCGGCCACCGAAGCCCCAGCCACGCCCGGGTAGAACCCGCAAGCCAATACACCCTCAAGGCGAACGCGCATGTCCTCATCCTCAACGGCGCGTTGCAGCAACGGTAGCGCCGCATCCGCGTCGATAACGCGCTGCTGTAACCAATGTCGCAGGACACGGATGGCCCCGGCCCGCGCTCGCGGTTCGCCAAGCGTCGCGATGTTGTACGCCAGCTCCAAATCCACGCGACCATGCGCTTGATGAATCCATAACGCTTCGAGCAGGAGTCGATCATGGAGCGGATCCTTGGAGGACAGCTCGGCCATCCATTTCGCCAGCTCTGGAAAGACCTGCGACGTCGGCGCCCGCTGGAGTCGGCGACGAGCAAGCTGCCGTGTATTGCGCTCCGGCAGTCGAAGGAGCTCTAACAATTCAATGACGGGTACGTTTTCGATCGATGGCGGCGAGACGAGTGGGCGCTGGGTATGACGGATCCGCCAGATTCGTCCGTGGGTGTGGTTTCGGCGTGGGTCGCGCACCGAATACTGCATGTGTCCAACCAACGGGTTACACCAGTCGGCGAT
>CBDUST010000003.1:0-49437 GCA_965369945.1 uncultured bacterium
CACCAATACCCCGCGCTCGCCCACGACGAACCCGGCGTTGTCCACGGGCGGCTTGTCTGAAAGAAGCGCGTAGACCCCCGGTCCCAGCTTTCTCGTCTCGAACTTCACCCCCGTGGGGTTAAGAGGCGGCGGAATCCACCCCTCGGGCGCCTCAAAGTCCCCAAACATCTGCTGTGCCGCCGCCGGCCGGGCAAAACCCATCACAACCAGCGCCGCCAGCGCGAGCAATACCGTGACAAAGTTGTTTGGGCTGATTCTCGATTGTGTCGCTGCCATTCCTAAACTCCTTTTCTTCCTGCCAATTACTAATGGTTGGCGCAACTGGCACTCAACAACCCCGATGGGCCATGGCCCTCGGTGGTGCACGCTAGTATCGTTACTGACCAAGGCAAACGCAACGTCTGGCGTGCCAGCCGTGGATTCGCGGTCTAGGCATACCCGACCGGAAACCGACCACCAAGGTTCGGCGGTCGTCACACTCATACTGGCGGCGGCGGGTGTCTGCGAGGATATCATCCCGGCGAACTCGTGCTTGGTGGTCCTGCCGATGATGCTGAAGTTGTCCTGACAAATCGGTTTCGTGCGCCTGGGGGGCGCGCCGACCGCACCGGCCGCGGCTAGCCCGTCCTGTTTCAGAACGCAGCCCACCTGCAACGCGAGGTATGGCAAGTATCTCCACACACCAACGACAGCCCGAGTTCAACCGATTGGGAGATTGTCGAACTGGGATTCGCGGCATGCTGAACGACTATTGCCGGAGGGCAGCATGAGACGTCGGTTGAATATCGGAACACGACGGACAACGCGAACCGCGACGGACCGGCACAGTCTGCTAACGGGGATTATGTTGAACTCGACTCACCGCGTGCATGCACGGTTGCTTCCGGAGGGCGGCGTGAGCGCTGGGCCGAGCAATGAAACAGGACGGGACAACAAGATAAATACCAGCGCCCGATCCAAGTTGGTCACCGTGCCTTCTCGGTTCTGCCTCGGTTGCTAACAATAAAGCCGAATTCGGCATCTTGGTGGACTAGTAGACCCCAAGCCGGTCACGAGCAGTTCTCCCGGGGCCTGCGCGAACTCCATCGGCTGACGCAGTTCAGGGTTGTCGGAGTCGCCCGGCCGCCGCTTTACGGGTAGAGCGTGTCCTCCGTGACGTCCGTGTTATTGATGGGCGAGCTCTCCGGCTCGTAGCTCCCAACGGTGGCGGTGTTGGTGAGCACGGCGCCGGCCCCCTGCCCGACAACGAACACGACAGCCAACGCCCAGACGTCTGCCGTAACGGAATCACCCGGAGCCAGATCGCCGAGCTCCAGCTCGAAGGTCACGGTGGCTGGCTCAGGAACGGTCGGAGGGAACGTCGCGGCCGGTGGCGAGATGTTGACGATGGCGCCCCCGGGCGGCAGATTGATGGGGGTCGCGTACACGCCCAGCAGCCCGACCGCGTTGATCGTGGCCAGCTCGACCACATCCCGGATCAGCACCCCCGTCGCGGGTTCGTCCCCGATATTCTCGACGGTCATCGTGTACACAATGAAGTGGTACGTCAGCGCGTCTGACTGCCGATCGTCAAAGACCTCCGACACTTTGGTCAGCCGCAGGTCGACACCGAGGTCGCGTTCCCGGATCTGCTCGATGTGCAGGCTGCTGTGGTCGCCGAGTTGGCCGTTCGCGCCGAGGGCGCCGGCGGTGTAGAGCGCTGTGACGTCGAGCGGCAGCGGGCTCTGGATCACCAGGTAGCCTTCGAACAGGAACTCCGGCGCCTCGCGGGAGAACAGCCGCTCGCGCAGGTCGACGCAATCCGCCTGCAGCGCCTCGTCGGAGCCCAGCTCGTCGATGGCGATGGGCAGCACCTCCCCGGGGAGTTGATCGCCCGGCGGCAGGGTCAGCGCCAGCTTCTTGAACAGCTGGACCGACGCCCGGTTGGGGTTGTGGATGTTGACCGTGGTGGTGTAGAACCCCGGCGCGAACCGCCAAGGCGGCTCGACAGTCTGGGCGCCGCAGACGATCTTGGCGGCGTACTCGAATAGCGACCCAGCGCCGACGTCGACGCGATTGACGAAGGAGTCCTCCTTCCCGTTGGTATCGTCGTCCACCAGGTTGGTGGCTTGTGACTGGAAGGCGACGAAGAGACCGTCGTCGCTGATCGAATTGTTGCTGAAGGCACCTCCGCTGGAGTTGTCACCCTCGGTGCCATCGGAGGACACACTCACCCGCGTGGTGGAACCGGTGTGGCGATCGTGCACGAAGATGTCGTTCTTCCCGTTGGTATCCCCGGGCACCAGATTGCCGGCATTGGAAACGAACATCACGAACCGGCCGTCCCCATTGATGTCCGGGACTCCACTGATCGAATCCCCTTGGGCCCCGTTTGTGCCGACGCTGACCCGATCCGTCGTCCCGGTCTGGAGATCATGCACGAAGATGTCGCGGAGGAGATTGGCGTCGCCGGTGACGAGGTCTTCCGCCATCGAGTCGAACGCCACGACGCGGCCGTCAGCGCTGAGGGCCGAGTTGTCGCTGTCGCCGTTCCCTTCCGTGCCGTTGGTGGCGACACTGACCCGCACCGTCGTCCCCGCCTGGCGGTCGCGAACGAAGATGTCCTCATTTCCATTCCCGTCGCCGGCTACGAGGTTGGTGGCGTGCGACGTGAAAGCCACCCAGCGACCGTCGGCGCTCAGCGCCGGCTCCGCGCTGGCGCCGTTGCCCTGGTTACCTGCGTTGGTCAGGCTGACGCGCTCGGTGGCGCCCGTGTCCCGATCGTGGAGGAAGACATCATGCACCCCGTTGCCGTCGTTGGCGACGAGATTCGAAGCCGAGGAGGCGAAGGTGACAAAGCGGCCGTGAGTGCTGATTTTGGGGTTGTTGCTGGGTTTGTTCCCTTCCGTGCCGTCGGTGGCGACGCTGACCCGAACCGTGGTGCCGGTCTGCCGGTCGTGGACGAAAACGTCCCGCTCGCCGTTGGTGTCGCCGGCCACCAGGTTCGACGCCTCCCATGCGAAAGCGACGAAGCGACCGTCGGCGCTGATCGCCGGACACCCGGGGTTGTCCACCGGGTCCGACTGGGTGCCGTCCGATGCCACCGAGACCCGCTCGGTCTGGCCCGTTTCCCGGTCGTGGACGAAGATGTCATAGCTGTCGTTGGTATCGTCAACTACCAGATTCGCGGCAGCGGACGCGAAGGCGACAAAACGGCCATCGGCGCTGATCGCCGGACACGGGCTGTGCCCGTCGCCTTCGGTGCCGTCGCTGGCGATGCTCACCCGGTCCGTGGCCGTCGCCACCGCCGTCAGCAGGAGCAGTCCGAGCAGCGGCAAGATCCACAAGATACCGGAAGGAAACGAAACCCTGGAGAGATGCAAACCCATGCTGACCTCCAACCTTGTGCCTCCCGAAAACTCCATCCGTGGACCCACCGTGGTTCGGGCCCCACACCGCATTCATTCTACTCGTTGGCATCAACAGGCAATGTCCCCTTTGCAGGTGACGCCTGCGCAGGGGACGTCGCCAATGTATGCCAATCAGTAGAACCCGGGTGCTGTGGCCCGGAAGCGCGATAGGCCACTCGGATTGAGTTTTCGGGAGGGACAGCCAGTCGTCTGCTCCATACTGATGCCATTCAGACTTCGTGGCTGAGAATGGGGATTATGTTGAATTCGCGACCCGGAGTGGCCGGAATCTCGCTACCGGACTGTCAATCCGGTGGTCTTGGCGTTCGCGTCTCGCCCTCGTGAACTCAGCTTTCGCAGCGACAATACAGCACTGTCAACTCTTCTGCACTCTTACTTGTCGAACCTTGAAGCGCCTCTCGACTCTCCACTGCGCAACTTGCCACCTCGAACATCACGGTGACGGGTTCTGATGTTCAGTTCTCATGCGCATTCGGATTGATTGATTCCGTTTGGGGGTTGCACGATCATCGCTGTGTGTAGGCGTCGAGCAACTGGAACATCTGATCGTACATATCCTCTAAGTACGTCGTATTAAGGAGCACGTGATCAAACTCGGCGATTCGTCGCACGTACTCATTATGTACCCCTGCAATCTCACCAATCCTCTGCTTGGCTTCCGCGGCGGTCGTGCAATTCTCATACTGATACGTTTCATTCTCAGCCTGACTGCGTGTGGCGTGGAGATAAACAAAGACGGCATTATCTGGATACAGTCCACGGAAGCGCGCGAACTGGTCCATATTTGACACGACGATTTGCGGCGTACCTTCCCCTAGGTTTCGTTCGATCTCTGAACTTCTGACGGCATACTCTACCCCGGCGAAATCCGTGCCTTTATGGAACAACCAACGGAGATCGTACTCCGGAGCAAACTCACCCTTCACTCCGATAGCAACCATGCCGTCTCTCTTATCCTTGGCCTTTGCCTCTCGACGCGCCTTCTTCGAGACGATCCGAATCCGCTCGCTGCCAATAGTGTTGAGGACCTCCATGAGCGTGCCCTTACCTGCGCCGGAAGCGGCAGCAACAACGAAGAACGGAGGGCGAGCAGACTTCGATGCGCGCTGCTGTCCGCTTCGATACGCTCTGACGATATTCGCCATCTGCGCATTTAGGTCCTCGAGCGTCGTGTAATTGAGCAAGACGTGGTTGAATACATCGAGCTTGTCGACATAGCGAATGTGCATCGTTCGGATCTTCTCGGCCCGTACCTCCACTGAGTCAGATTCTGGCATCATCTCTCGCCACTCGGCGAAGAGCTCGGTCACGAATGCATTGACCTTCCCCCAGTTCTGCAGCCGTGATGCTCCAGCCAGAAGTCGGAAACGCCGAAACAGCGCTTCTTGTTGCTGCTCACTGGCCGGGTTGAACAAGTGTCGCTGGCTATGGATTTCAAGCAATCGCTGTCTGTCCACGGGCGATGAGATGTATATGGCTACGATCTGATCGTGAAACAGCTGCTGAACATCCCTCACGACTCGAAAATCACTGAGTACGATGAAGACATCCTTCCCCCGATCGAGTAGCGCTCGGATCTCATTGGCGCGAATGCCATAGCGCCGATCGTTAAGGACATACGCAATGTCGAATGTTTGTGTATCGATGATCTCTGAGGTGATAATGTCATCCCACCCCGAACGCCTGGGTCGTGTCGAGTACTTCGGGGCGACTAACGCTGCGACGTGCTCGTCGGTGCACATGGCGCGCATCAAGCTAGACTTGCCTGATCCAGACGCTCCGCTCAGCACAAAGAGCCGTCCAGGCATCTGCGCTCAACTCCTAGCCACGAATCGAACGAATTCCGCGAATCCCTCGAGAAGATCTGAGTACTCGAGATTGATGGCTAGCAGATCGTCAGTGAAAGTCTTCTCCTCGATTCCTTCGGCCTCGGTCTTGTGAATCCAAGAACTGAGATCGCTGACCGTGATCAATCGATGATCGGACGCCGCACCAGTCTCTTCAGCGAGGCCGACAAGCTTCTTCATCTGTTCCGGAGTATCGAGATAGTCTCTTGGCGCGATGAAGAGATAGACGTCGCTTCGAAAGACCGTCCGGCGGGTGGACACCGTTCCGTCCGCTCCATGGATTCGCCGCTTCGAGACACGAGTTACCGTTAGCGGGTCGCCGTCTGACGAGGTGGCACGAAACACGATCCAGTCCTGCTTGCCGAGGAAGGTGAAGGCTTCCAGGTAGCTTCTCTCGGTCCGCTTCTTGGGCAGCCAGTCGCCAAAGTTAATGATGTCGCCCAGTTCGGCCTGCGTATACTTGGTAAACTCAGCCTCCGGCAAGAACAACTCCTCAACCAACTCCCGACTCGCGGTCAGCAGCGATGACGAGTCTCCAACATCAACGTGCCCGCCTATCGACTTGTCCCACAGCAATCGGTTGTCCTTGGTGGACTCACTTCTCTTGTGGAGCAGCAGTTCTCCCTTCCTGTTGAACACAAAGCCCCAGACCGAATAGCGTGTGAATCGAGTTGTATAGAAACAGCTTCGCGGAAAAATGCCTCTCGGGACGCCATCTCGATCGTAAAGCTCTATCAACTCATCGCCAGGCTTCGACAAGTACACGCCACCGCGAGCAGGATCGATGCAGAATTCGACGTAATCGACAAGCTCCTTGTACAGTTCGTCCTCTGGATCGACCTTCCGATAGGAAGAGATATTCGGCATTCGATGCAAGGTTGGCACTATCCATAGAGTGTCATCCGCTAGGACAATGTTCAATGGCAACCGCAGATTCATCTGCTGAAGCACAAGTCGCTCCTCAACGTTCTTCGCGGCATCGGTTCCCTTAAGGATGCGTCGGGTTTCACTTAAGAGGCCGGAATCAGTGGACCCCCCGGCGACTCGGCGGCGGTGAACCGTCAGGAGTGTGTAGCTCATTCTCGAGGATGTGGAATAATCATCAGCGCTGAGTTCCTGATTGAAGTTCTCACTGTCACTCTCGTAGAGAATATGTACCATCAGTCCTGGGTTTACGTCAAGCAGGTCGGCAAACAGCCTGCTGCTGTCCTCAAGGAGTGGATGAAGTGGGTTAGTGCCAAGTATGATCACTCGGTCTTCGCAGTTACCGATGATGTCTAGTAATGATGGTGATTGCGAGTCCATCCAGCGTGGTTCCTAAGGGGTAAGAGGTTTAAGAGCGGCGAATATCATCGAGCCAGTCAGTCACGATAGCCTTCAGTTCGAGTGCCTTCGAATAGGATCTGTGAAGATCTTTGATTAGATCGAACGGCATCGGAGGGAGTGAAGAGTGCCGGAGGATCAGACAACGCTTCCTTTGGAGATGCATCATGCCAAGCTCATACGCGACGTTGGGGCTGAAGGTGTAGTCCTCTTCTGGCTCATCAAAGAGAGCGATGCCATACTTACAGCAATGCAACACAGCAATCGGATTGTAGACATCCGATGTGATGTCCCATTCCTTCTGATCTGCGCGAACGCAGTGGAAGCCAGATCGATCTATCTGTTCTGCGATGAACTTGAAGACGAGCAGGTTCGAGTCACGGAACTTCATCATCAAGAACACATTGCGGTCGTAGGGGTACGTCTCTACTCTCCTTAGGATCTCGTCTCGGTGGCCTATTAGCGCGCGAGGAAGGCTAAAACTCTGGTCTGGTGCTATAGGAAGAATATCGAGCGGCGGATCCGTGTACTTCGCAATGAGACCTTGAATCAGCCGCTGGAAATCGCGTTTGACAGAGTTGTTGATTACTATCTCGTTGTACAAATCTGGGTGAGTCAGATAGTCGTCCCAGACCAGGTCCTGTCGACTCAACCGGAATTTTATCTCCGCTGCGTCGTACCCGTCGGCCTTGAGGCGACGACGGACTTGGGCACCGTCGGAGTGTACGAAGACTGCAACCGTACGGACGCGCGAGTAGTCTCTTCGGAGCTGCTGAATTACATCGAGACTTCGTACAATAATGAACGTGCAGTTGAATTGACGAAGAGCGGAGTCGACAGCCTCTTTTTCGAACGCGTAACGCTCGCCTCCATACTCATAAACATAACAGTGAGACCCGTTGAATCTGGCAGTGAACTCGTGCTCGGTCACAAACTCAAGATCGAGCTTTGCTCCGTGCTTGATTTCTTCCGGCCGATGATCTCTGGTGGTGAACTTCCGAACGACTGTCGCAGTGCCACTTGGCTGGTACTGCTTGGCGATGTAGGACACCATGTCGGTCTTTCCGGTGCCCGCCGCGCCGTCGATCAGAAAGAGGAACTTCAAGCCTTGCACTCCATAAATGCCTGAAACCCCTTCTTGTTCTGTCGACACGCCGGTCAGGAGACAAGAGCCCCTGGAGTGGGTTATGCAGTATCGTATTAGATCCGAATCAGACGGGGGCGATCAGCGGCTACGCGGTGTGGGAGACGAGGTTTAGATTCGAGGTTCTGTTGACGCGCGACGAATGGCAAGCGAAGTTTAGCGGCCCTACGGCCATGTGGTTCGGGGCATGGGGACGGGACGGTGCGACCAATACCTACGGGCAGCACTTTGGACCGTCGCTTTTGCGTCCTCGCTGACACAGATCTGGACAATTACGAGCCGCCGATGCCAAAAGAGTGATCCGCAACCCCTTGTTTGACAGCTGTTTAGAGGCATAAACGGCCCGATCCCATACCCGCGACTGTCGATCCAGTAGTCCGAGCGTTTAGCTACCAAGCTTCGGTCCTGTCGAAGCCGGTGTCGTGCGCCGACTGTCCGAAACAGTGGTAAATGCAGGGTCAGCATTACCCGCGAATGGGTACGCATGAGCCGTTCAACAGAAGCGGCCTTACCGGACGAGCATTCCGACTTCGCGCGACCCTCTCCGACCGACCTAACAACATAATTCCCATTCCCGGGCTTAGGTGCACCAACGTCCCGTGGTCGACCCGATGAACAGGCCCTCATTCGCGAATCGGAATCGCCTTGATCTAAGAATGCTTTGAACGGACATCGAGCTGCCGCACTGGACTGAATGCTTCATCACGATCACCTGCGACGTACCGGTACGGGCTGCTATCGGGGATTATGTTGAATTCGAGTCACCCCGTGTATGCAAGGTTGCTATCGGAGAGCGGTGAGTCGAGTAATGAGATAGGACGGGATCTGCCTCCATCGTTGTTCGGTCGTTGTGAGCACTGTTACGTAATCTCGCGAGCCACATCCTGTGCGCCGCCCACACGTTTCTCAAACATGACGTCCCATGCATCCAAGCAGCCACTAATGATGCCTCTTTCACCGGCAGACTCAGCTTGTTCATAGAGCCGAAGCAGGAGGCGATTGAGATGGCTGACATCAAGCTGCACGGCAGTTCGCATATCGCGAGAATCTTCGAGAAGCGGGCCCACAAACTGCTCAACCGCGGAGAAGAGTACATCCGAGAACGGGATAAGATCACCGGAGTGTTCATCTAGTCCGTACAGGAGTCCAGTCGGATCATCTGCAAACGCCAGCGACTTAACAAATCGACGCACAAGATCGATGCCCCTGTCGGTTAGCAGGATTTCGCGGGATCGTGCGAGGCGGTGCAGTTCCCCACGAACGTCTTTGTCCGGATCGTCCATCAACTGACGTACCCACGGTTCGCACTCAGAGAAATACTCGGGCTTGGAGACGAATTCGGCAGCTATCTGCGCAATACCGCGCCGTTGCGGAGTAGTACCAGACATGCAGGTTTGCAACTCAGATTCAAAGTGCTGGCCAAAGAGCCAACGAGCTGCAACCTCTAGAGCCCCCTCTTGCGCAACCTCGGGGATATCAGAAAGAGCCATTTGGACGATAAGATGCCCGACTATCGTCGCGTGGTTTTCCATACCACAGTTGAAGAAGTAGACGCCCGCTGGCGATGCCGTAACCCGAACGTCTGATTCGCACGCATTCCGAAAGCACTCCAGTGCAAAGTCTTTGTCCATAGCCAGGATCGGGAGGCATGCCTCAATCCCAGCGACGCGGACGGCAGGGTGAGGGTCCGTACAGAGATGCTCAAGCGCGGCTCGCATCGTTTCGAAGCAATCAGTATGGTTGCGCAAAATAGCACCGATCGCCATGCCAGCTGCTCCGCGGACGCAGTTCATCGCATTAGTGTGCAGCGTTGATGGCGATGCACGCGACGCATCGAAATCACCATCGGCATTGCCGACTGAAAGTTTGTTGGCCGCCGGATCTGGGTGCATTGTTGCCAACTTGGTCAGGCGTGATAGCGATGCGGGCGACCACTCATCCGCAGCCCGCCCCTGCAACAACCAACAGAACGCCGACGCGAAGTCGCGGCTGTCCTCGCCATGGAATCGTTCAAGCACTTGTTCGACGAGATCCACGGGCGCAGGCCTCCAATGTGGCTTCTCGTCCTCAGGTGCCGAGCCTGAATCGGTCGCCCTCAGACTGTCCAGGATCGCCGTCTTGTATCTGGGGTCAACATCAGAGGGGAAACGAAGTGCAAGCCGCGCGAAGCGTTCGGGAAATCTTTTCGCGATATGTCCTAAGCTGCTAGAGAACTGCCGGATCGATGATTCGGCCATATGATCTTCGTCGATCTGAGTCCACCGGCGCGCATACCCGTCGTCTATCAACTTGTTATTCGTGACGATTCCGAACCACGCATTGTCGCTGAGTTTCAATAGATCCTTCGGAAGCGGTGATCCTACTAGGCCACCTCGCGACCGAAGAGACGATGTGAATCGCTCCTTGGCATAGTGTGCGTACTTACGTCGCAGCACACCAATCAACTGTTCCGTCTTTGGGCTTGTTCGCTCGGAGTGTAAGGCAGGCAACAGAAAGTGTTGGCAACGCCCCCAATAGTCACCGAAGTGACCGTCCTTCCACGTAGTCAACCAATACTCCGCATCGGTTCTCTCATTCGGAGAGTGATAGGAGCGAATTGCCTCTTCCAGACGACCGAATACATCGTAATCACAGTGAGGTGAGAGGGATTCGATGAGCCGTCGGGCTGGCATCCACTTCGGTTCATTTCGACCAGTGCCAAGACGAAAGCGGCGCGTGTCGCTATGAAACCACTTGATAGCCCGATTCGCCAGGGCTGGCGCTAGCCGGGCGTATGCGATGAGCAGCAGGTTCTCTATGACTGGCGACTCATGTTTACGAAGCTCGCCAGTCAGACTCCAGAATCTCTCACCATCGGCCTCCGCTAAGCTGCGCCCGGCCTCCTGTGCAATTGTAGTCAGGCCGCGCGGCAGTGCGTCTAGGCCCTGGTGGATTCCCTCTCGGTCGGTTTCAAGCCACTGATCAAGCGCGCCAAACGGCTCGTCGGCGGTCGGAGCGAGTCGCTCTATATGCTTGATCAAGATAGACCATGCCGCACCAGCATCTTGGCGCACCGCCGCGAGAAGGGCTTCCAGGTCAGTGTCCGTCCATCGTTCGAATCGCGAGCGACTACGAGGGCCACGAGATTGTGCTCCAAGCGATTCTGCAGTCAATGACTCTAACACCGCCTCAAGCAGCGGCATCCTACGTTCAATCTGTAGATCACTCCAGTTGACGTATTCGCGATAGACACCACTTCTTGCGAGTTGCAGACGCAACGAGAACATAGAGCCTGAATCCTCGTGCGCGTTCCACGCAAGGCAATTGAGTACCCGCTGTCGCCACTCATCGTCGACGTTCGCGAACGGCTCCACAAGGGCTACCACACTGTCGGGGATCGCCTCCGCCACGGTACGAAGCAACCAAAGGCCTGAGTTGCGGTGATCGTCATCCTGCAACCATCGGGCGAGGATTCCGCGATCGATCAACGCCTGTACGTACACGGCATGCCCTCGGAAGACAGTGGCCAAGAGGTGCTCACGCCATTCTTCGGACTGCATTCGCACAAGCAGTGATGACACGAGATCATTCGATGGCGCTTCGAGTTGGCCGACAACTTCGAGACACAGATGCTTGAGATGAAATCGGACCTGTGTGCTGTCAAACAACTCATCGACGATCGGGCAGAACTGCACTCCCGCGTCCTCCCCTAATAGGCAGAGCGCCTGTCGGAGCTGTTCTCGTCGGAACAGAGATTGGTCGTCACGTGAACCGAGCCAACTCGTGATGCTCCGGCCTGTCGAGTACACCTCGCGCACGACACGAGTTGCGATATGGTAGTCCAGGTAGCTTTGGTGCCTGAAGGAAATGGTCTGTCCGCTCGTTCGAAGGACGCCAGTAGACATCAAGGCATCAAGACTCTCGGTGTCGTCGGCGACGACAATCGGCGCGGTCAGAGTTGAGTTCTGCTCCATGAAATCGACAATAACCTCAAGAAGTGCCTGCACCGCCACCGTGTTCGCACCGCGCTGGCTCATTTCACGCCACCGCGTCTCCCAATACTCTCGCATCAACTGAACGCGGTGTTGAAAGGTGACGCACCCGGTCGCCTTTGCAATCGTCAGCCACATACTTAGATGGTGCGGTGATCTCAAAATCTCCTTTTGTTTGGCCGACAGCGGCGCGATGTCAAGGCCAGCAGCCTTCGCCGCTTCGGCGACCGCTTCAAGTTTGAGCAATCCGACGGCGACTTTTGTAACGCTTCCGTCCCGTCCCTTTTCGGCTGCAATCCATTTCTTGATCTCTAGATCGTTCTCAAGGTCGTAGCTTCGACAGGCCATCACTACAGCAATATCGGCCCCCAAAGCTCGGTGCCCACGGATCTCGCGCACCAACGTCTTGCATATTCCTATTGCTTCGAGCGAGTGTTGAGAAGTCCACCGAAGCGCATCGAGTTGGTCGAGAATTAGAACACACGGGCGATCCAACGCAGCTGCAAGCAGACATGCGACAGGTGATGCTTGTAGCCCAAGACTGTCACCGAAATCCTGGCTGTTGTTCTTGGGCGTCTGACGGTCAAGCCGGATTGGCAAGTAGGCGACATCGGCAGCATCCAGACACTGGGTCAACTCAAGCATTACCGCGCTCTTGCCATACCCCGGCTGCCCATGAACTGCGACTATAGCGCTCTGTTTCAGGGCACCGAGAATCTGCTGAGTGGCCTCGCGTGGAATTAGGGAGCCGCCGATCAGGTCGGGATTGATCGACTCTATAAATTGCTCCTGAAGATCTTTGATGGCCGGTAAGACACGATGGTCTTGAGGCAGACGTCGAGGATGAAGATCGCACGATTCCAAGTGTGACCAGACACTGGCAGCATCGATTACTTTTCGCATGCGATCGATCGCATAGTCGGCCAGTACCGATACCGTTGTTGTGGGATCACCCACGACGAGCATCCCGGCCTGATCAAGCAGATCTTCTCGACTCGCGGCAGAGTCGGGCCAATTCTCGATGTACGTGCGCCGCAGGTACGAGTACGCGCGGCTTCGATCCTCAACTGAAGTCGAATCCAAGCCGAGCTTCTCACAGAATTGACGGAATGTCTTACGACGTTCCTCTCCGATGCTTTCGATCTGATATTGGTAGAAGGACTCCGAGTCCCCCTCTGATCTCCGCGCGCTCATGCAGATATCGTGTAATGTCGTAGAAGGCACCGCAGTGACCAGCATGAACTCGGCCTGGTCGTCACGATCAAGCTGCATCTTCATTTTGTCGAGCACACCTCGCCTCGCGAGGTCTGCCATAGACCAGCGGTCATAGCAGCCGTTGCGTATCTTGCATTGCTGTCCAACACGGTGTCCATCACGGTGCTGTACCCAGAGATCAACGCCAACTTCGTCGTCACCGACAGCCTCCAGTTGAAGACTACTCAAGTCCTCCGAGAGAAGGCGCAATACCTGTCGGACAACCCACCGCCCCTCGTAACGGTTGCCAATCTTGTCCGCGTAGCCTCCAGGCTCAAGCGCCATCGATCAGCCCCACTCTCTTCTTGGCACTGCTTCCCTGAGCCGGACGGAGGCCGGCTGCATCACGTAGCGGTCTTTCAACGTGTGCTCCACGATATCAAGTACGTCTGCTAGCTGGACTGATGTCGGAACGAGACCTAGGTGAGAATCCTCGGTGCTCCAACAGCATCTGAAGGAAGCGCGCGGCGTTGTAATTCGCTTCGCTCTTGGCGCGCTGGTAGATCTCCATCATGGCATCGTCGAATCGTTCTTCCAACTCACTTGACATCTCACTTTTCCACGCTTCGCTTGGTCCAAGATCGCCCCGCGAGTACGGTAGCAAAGGTCCTCCCGTGGATGATAGCTGCGAGATCCTAACGCCGTAGGCTCAGATGAAGGGCATGATGCCAAGCCAAGAAAGCAACAGGAGCGAGTGACGCATGAACACGATTCCGCAACCGCCGACAACGTTTGACGTCCCACCGTTTTGCGACCGCTGGATTCGTTGGTCAGAAGTGAACGCCTGCTTCTGGCCAGGCAAAGGACGACGTAGCGAAAAAGTGAATCCGATTCTTGCACCAATACGGAGCAGAGGGGGCATATACATCTTTGCATGGTCGGTGTCAGCACCCAAGACGCTCGCCCCTGTGACCAAAGAGGTTAAGTACATTGGCCAGACGAACTGGTTCAAGCGTCGAATGAGTCAGTTTGGGACATCGGCTGGTTTCTGGGGCAAACGCGCCGCTGGACATGGGCCAGGCTGGCACTGGCCCAAGGGGAGGAATGACAAGCTCTGGGTAGCTTTCTTTGACGTTGGCAGCGACCTCGACCAAAGCCATCTGGCCGAGGGGCTTCGGTACTGGATTGAGGCAGTCGCCCTTGAAGAGCATCGGAAGGCATTGGGGGTTCTGCCTCCACTTCAACAGGCTTCTGCGGAACGGCGACAGCTCGTGCTGAAATGAGACCAAGTTGGGCTTGCGCAGTACGTTGGGATCAGTCGGGCAGGAAGGGTGACATCGACATAAGCGAAACCATGGGGGACATCCGATCTAAGGCACTCCAGACAATGATCGTCAACGATCGATTTCACGAACACCAACAGGCCGCACCCGGGTCTGGCCGCGATTGCGGATGTCTTGAAGCCGACGGGCTGCCTCCCGCAAACCGAGTTCGGCTCTCGCCTCTTCGCAGGGGGCGACCGAACGCGAGCCACAGTGCCGGCAGACCAAGCCGTGCGCTCGAGTCATCTCCACGGTACGGAAGAACTGGTAATTGTCCTTATCCGCTAGAGCATGGAGAATTCCCGCAACAGTGTGCGACTTTCCAGCACCGGTTGTGCCCACGACGGCGGAGTGACGGGTCACAAGTTTGGTTATATCGACTAGCGCGGGGATCGACTCCGCGCTCGCCAAATGTCCGACTTGAACGAAGTCTATCAATTCGCCGGCCCCGTAGATCGTGCGTAGATCCGCCTCCGTCACGATGTGGGCACGGTCATGGACCGTGGGATGTTGTGAGACACCCCGCGAGAAGTGGGACCCCCGGCGCCCTTCGCCAACGAGTTGCACGGTCAGCCAAAGATGTCCGTAGGGATTCACCTCTCCACCTGATACCGGTGTCGACCGCGCGCTCATCGATCAAGACGACCGGCGTTATTCGATCAGCGTGTTGGGCTCGCCTGATATGCCAGGGGAGGCTGGAGTCAGACTGGATCGAACCACACGGGCTTGCCGACAGATGGCGAGAATCTGGGGGAAGATCGCTGGTTCTAGCCAAAATAGCGCGTAATTGCCTTGATGTTCGGGGCACCCTATGCCCCTATGGCGCTACCCCCTAAGTAGGTGACACCTGTACAGGGGGCATAAGGAGCTTTAGAAATGGCAAGTGCAACCGCTGTCAGTGCGCGCCGGAAAGGCGCAGCGATTGGCCGAAAACAAGTGGCCGTTGGGTACCTTCGCCGATCGACAGATCGGCAGGAGCAATCGATCCCCGATCAGCAGAAGGCGATCGAGGGTTATGCGAAAGAGCAAGGTTTTCGCATCCAGCGGTTCTACACGGATGATGCGATCAGTGGGACCAGCACGGCTGGTCGTCGGGCGTTCCAATCGCTCATTGCGGATGCCAAGCGAAAGTCGCGGACGTTCCGCTTCGTTATCGTCTATGACGTGAAACGGTTCGGTCGAGTCGATAATGATGAAGCCGGTTATTACCGCCACGTACTTCGTCAACACGGCGTTGAAGTTCTCTATGTCAGCGAGAACTTCAACGGCGACGGGACGGACGATCTGATTCGGCCTGTCAAACAGTGGCAGGCACGACAGGAATCCAAGGATCTGTCAAAAGTCACCATCCGTGGATTGCTCACAAAGTCCGAGACCGGTACTTGGATGGGGGGCGTACCTCCGTATGGGTACGACCTGCGGTACGAGAGCTTCTCCGGCGAGGTCTTGATGCACGTGCGCTACATGCGAGATGGATCGAAGCAGATATTCACTGAGAAGGGACGATTGCAACGATCGCTACCACGAGGGGAGTCGCTGGCTTTTTCGAGGCGCGATCGATGTTGGCTGGTGGTTGGCGAGAAGTCGCGCGTTGAGGCTGCTCGCGAGTTGTTCCGGCTCTACGTCGACGAGCGGCGCGGCTTCAAGGCGGTTGCCGATGCACTAAATCGAAGCGGGATTTCTTCTCCACGAGGGCCGGAATGGTCAAAGCGATACTCAGGTAGATGGTCGCTTACGACTGTTCGCGCGATTCTGGTGAACCCGGCCTATGCCGGCGATCTCGTTTGGAATCGGCGGACTGATGCGCGCTTTCACAAGATCGTAAACGGCAACGCAGTGGAACGGCCGCAGGCGGTTGCGAGTCGACTTGAATTGAATGATGAATCGGATTGGATCGTTGTGCGCGATGCGCACCCAGCGATTGTGACTCGGCGCGTGTGGGAGATGGCCAGGAAACTGCGCGAAGAACAGGAGACATCAAGGCTGCAACGAGGAATCAACCAACGCACGGGTAAACCAGCTGGACCATCTGAGAACGGAAAATCATCTGGCGGTTGGACTGGACCACGCTCAAAGTTCCTTCTGTCGAGCTTGATGACTTGCTCCCAGTGCGGTAGTCGGTACGAAGGACACTCGCAATATAGGAAAGGACTAGATGAAGACGGCAGACGGAAGCGCACACTTGGATATGCTTGCGGTGGCTTCATTCGCCATGGTCGACATGCCTGTGAGATCGGCAGAGTTGATAAGGAACTGTTAGAGCGAACGGTCGTCGATGCGGTCGTGGCGTTCTACGAACCGTTCTCGGGTGATGACGCTCACGAATGTATTGCTGCGGTATTGGATGAGCAGCTCGGAGGGGAGATTACTCAGATTGCTAAGACGCAGGTCAGATTCAAAGCTCGCCTGCGCGCGATCGATAAGAAGGTTCGCACGATGATCGACAATATCACGGCGACCAACCGTGAACTGATCGATGACCGCGTTGGTGAGCTGACGCTGGAGCGAGAACGGCTGGAGCAGAAACTCGAATCGCTAACACACTTACTGCTGTCGAAGGAAGAAAGCGAAGAGATCATTGCTGAGACGGCTCGCTTCGTTGCGGCACTGAAGTCATCGCTAACGGATGGGCCACTCGACCAACGTCAAGGTGCAGTTCGTCGATGTGTGGAGCAGATCGTCGTCAACCGTAATGAGGGACAGTGCCGGATCACGTTGCGAAGAATTCCGACGATTGCTGGTGAATCGCTTGCGGCCGCAACCGACGAGAAGATGATTCAGTTGACTCCGAAAAAAGAAGCTGTTGCGGAAGTCTAACCACTACCGTCTTGACCTTGCGATGGATTTGGCCCCCTTGGGCCATACTCGTTTTCCAATCGACTTGAACTTGGAAACTCCAAGAGCGCCTCTCTCATTGCGTGCTTTTGATCCTGGTTTCTTAAGCGCTTTTACGATTGCCCGACGGCCAGCTTCGTAGATCTCCATAGGTTCGAAGTTCTCATCTAAAAGAATAAGCGCGACGCTATCCCAATCATGATCAAGTCTGATGCTGCCAACACGCTGACCTGGCTTTGAACCTGGAAGTACGCACCGAGTTTTGATTTGGATGCGCTTCTTCGACTTTCCTCGGCCGCGCGTTGCGTCAAATCCAGATTGGCGTGCCGGGCAGAGTTTCAGGCCAAGCAGTCGTGCAGCTTCATACTCACCAACTTCGCCTGTGATGCCAAGCGGTTTCCCGGTTAGCTTGCGGTATTGCTTCGCCAGCCGTTTCGCTGAGCGCACAAGTCGGCCGAGTGCTTCGGTATTTCTTCCTTGCTTCATTTGAGGTTTCCATCGATTCCGGTAGCGTTGGCTGCACGCGCTAGGCACATATCAATATCAATGGTAAGTACCCCGTAATGGACTCGAACCCCTGTTCGTGTTTGCAATATCTTAGTGTTAGTAACGCGCGCGCGTTTCGAACCCCTGTCGAAAACCTCATTTGCGATGTTGTGAAGGCGATATGGTGCTGTCAATATCTATGCCTAATACCCCGTAGGGGACTCGAACCCCTGTTACCGGGATGAGAACCCGGCGTCCTAGGCCACTAGACGAACGGGGCGATGGGCTGCAACGGCAGAACTGAGACTAGCTCGATTCCCGGCCGGGTCAAGCGGCCGTAGAGGCGCCGTCGTACAAATAATCGGGCCGCTGCGATTCTCGCAGCCAGCATTTTGCCTGAGGCGGTTGACCGGCTTGGTCTAGTCACTAGCATCAAGCGACAGTTGTGAAGTTCTCCCGCTGCGTGGAAGCGCCGCGGATGGAGGTTTCGCCATGCTCCCCAAGGCTCCGCCCCGATCGGGGCAGGTCGGGTTCCTTTACGTCCCACCCTACAGAATCCAAGGCATCAGCGTGGCGGGGGAGCAAACGGTCGTCCAAATCCCTGAACTGGATGTCACGTTCGACATCGGCATGTGCCCTCGAATCGCGCTGACTTCCCAGTACGTCGCGCTGAGTCACGGTCACATGGATCATGTGGGCGGGTTGCCGTACTACTTCAGTCAGCGGATGTTTCAGAAGATGGGCACGGGCAAATGTGTATGTCATGAGGTATTGGCCAGCCCCTTGACACGAATGATGGAAACCTGGGTTGATCTGGAGCAACAGCGCACACCGTTTGAGATCATTCCGCTAAAACCTGACCATCAGCTTGAGATCAAGAACAACATTTTCTTGCGGGGAATCGAGGTCAGCCACACGGTCCCCTCGCTGAGTTATGTAGTGATCGAGCACCGCAGCAAGCTCAAAAGCGAGTTCTACGACCTCCCGCAGGAAAAGCTGCGTGAGTTGAAGCGCGACGGGGTTCAGATCACGCGGACGCTGGAGATTCCGCTCGTCGCATACACGGGCGATACGGAGATGGGGCCGTACCTATTTCGCGATGAGTTCGCCAGCGCGCCGATCGTTATCTGCGAATGCACGTTCTTCGAAGACGACCATCAAAAGCGTGCGCGCATCGGGAAGCACATTCACGTGCAGGACCTCGTGAAGTTGCTCGATGTATGGCAGGCCCAAACAGTAGTGTTGATTCATCTATCACGGCGCACAAACATGTTGGCGGCACAAGACACGCTCACTTCTTTGCTTGGTTCTGAAAAGGCGTCGCGGGTCCACTTTCTGATGGACCACAGAGCGAATCGAGAAAGATATGAGCAACAGCAGCTGGAAGTCAACACGTAAAACGGTGCCTGGTACGTGTCTCGTGAAAGTTTATTTCTTCGGTTGACGAGTGTGCTGCTGCGCCGTAAATTGCGCGCTCGATAGGGCATGACCCTGTCGCAGGAGCAACCGTGAGCTGAACCGGCTGGTGGGTGATGCCGGGACTATGTTTCAAAGAGACCGTAATCGAGTGTGAGTCTTTACGGAGACTGAATCGATGGGACGACCGGACCCGCAAACTAGGGACGCTATCCTTGCGCATTTACGCCGGACCGACCCGACGATGTGCCGGCGGTGGTTCGACGACATCGTTCCGGTGACACTGGCCGGTGGAACGCTGAGCTTGCTGGTGCGCGAGCCGGTTCAGTTGAAATACCTCCAAAGGCGGTGCCAGCGTCAGTTTACAGAGGCGGCGCAGGCGGTAACCGGGCGGCTGCTGGCGGTCCGCTTCATTGATGAAGAGGAACTGGAGCGGGGGCACGCCAACGGCGCGGGCGATGGTGCCGTCAGCGATGCCGTTGGATTCGAAGGCGGGGCCCCTGAAGAGGAAATGCTCATCAGCCCCGACTACTCGTTTGACAACTTCGTTATTGGTCCGGGCAACAGGCTGGCCCACGCCGCTGCTGTGGCGGTGGCCAAGAAGCCAGGGTGGACGTACAACCCGCTGTTTATCCACGGTGGGGTCGGACTGGGCAAGACCCACCTCTTGCAGGCAATCTGTCAAGCGGCGTCGAGGTCGAACCCAGGCTTAAGTATCTACTACATCTCATGTAACGGCTTTATGACGCAGTTTGTCAGTGCCGTCCAGGCCGGGAAGATGTCCGAGTTTCGCCAGCTCTTCCGGAATGTGGACATCCTGCTCATTGACGATGTGCATGACCTGTCGAACCGCGATCGAACCCAGGAGGAGTTCTTTCATACGTTCAATAGCCTTTACCAGGCTGGCAAACAGATCGTGGTCAGCTCCGATGCAGCACCGAAGAACATCCCGGACCTCGAGGAGCGGATCATCAGCCGGTTCAATTGCGGTCTGGTCGCGGACGTGCAACAGCCGGGCTTCGAAACGCGAGTCACCATCCTCAAGAGTAAAGCGAGCCTGCGTCAACTGAAACTCCCCGACGAAGTGGCCGTCTATATCGCTGAGCGGATCGACACGAATATTCGCGAACTTGAAGGGGCGATCACCAAGATCCAGGGGCTGGCCGCCGTGAACGCCGTGCCGATCGACTTGGACCTCGCCAGGCTCGCCCTGGAGGACCGGGTCGGTTCGGATCGAGCCCATCTGCCGACTATCCAGGAGATCATTGAGGCGGTGACGGTGTACTACGGCGTGAAGACGAGCGACCTGTTATCGAAGCGCCGACACAAGTCCATCGCTTTGCCGCGCCAGATCTGCATGTGGTTGGCCCGGAAGCACACCCGACACAGCTTGGAGGAGATCGGCGGATACTTCGGCGGGCGTGATCACACGACTGTCATGCACGCGGTCAAGGCGGTCAAGGCGAAGCGTGAAGGGGATGGGTCTTTGGACCAAGACGTCCATACCCTCGAACAACAAGTGCTTGCCGTGGCAGTGTAGCCGAACGCCGACTGGTGGACCTTGACCCTGTCAATAGCGATGTTCATAGCCTGACGACACGCGCCGTATGCGGCCGGAACTGTTCAGCACCAGCCAGCGCAATTGTCAGAACCTCGCTACGAGGCGCTTCTAAGAGGCACCGTACTCGGCCGGTCATGACATGCAATTAGCAGGCACCCCACGCCGCACGCGCCACCGAAGTGTTGCGATCACAAGCATATACAACAAACGCATCGAGCCACGCACAATCCGACAGCCCTTACTACTAAGACTACGGTTATTTATTCATTACTTATTAGTAGAGAAGACCCGCCCTAACTCTAACGGATCATGTCAGAAGTTCCTGACATCGCGGACAGAATACAGTTGTTCGTTGCCCAAGAACTTGCGATTCAAGTTCCCCAGAACAACGAACGCATGGCTGCCCGGCCCGACCGTAGACACGGTGCTCTAGGACGAACGAGCCATTCCGGCCCACCGCATCGGTGTAATCGCGAATCGTTGATCCTCCATGGGAGATGGCGCACCGGAGAATCGAACGAATCGACTTCGCCAGAGACTGGCTGGCGTTGTGAGCGACGCCTTGAGCGGCGGACGCTGGGTGTATCCGCGCGGCAAACAGCGCTTCGTCGGCGTAGATGTTTCCGATCCCGGCGATGACATGCTGATCCAGCAGCACTGGCTTGATGGCCCGGTGTGTGCCGAACAGCCGTTTCTGAAGAGTTGATGGTCGAATGGTGGTTGCCTCAGGTCCAAGCGTCGCCCACTGGGCCGATTCAAGCTCGGCTAGGGAGGCGAAAGCGGTAATCCGCCCGAAGCGGCGAGGATCACGGAAAACGAGTCGGCCCTGAGTGGCCCGGTCTGAAAGGCGCCAAACGCAGTGGACGTGATCGTTTCTCGCGAGGCGTTGTCTATGGCGCAAATACCGCAACTGACCCGACATACCCAGTTGGATGCAGAGTGTTGAGCCGTCATCAGCAACGATGGCGAGCTGTTTGCCGCGTCGCGTCAGACAGGCGATTCGTCGGCCGGCTAGGAGTTGTTCGCGGATTGATCTGCTTGGGGTGTTGCTCTGGTGAGAGTGGACGATATCCGGGCGGTGGAGGCGGACTGACTGGACCATCGCGCCGACAATCAGCGGTTCAAGGGTTCGCTTGAGGTTTTCAACCTCGGGTAGCTCTGGCACCAGTGTTGATCCAGCGACGAGGTAATGTGGCGAAGTTGACGGCGGAGCGGAACTATGCGGAGCGTGAGTATACTTCAGGGTAGGCCGCGGCCAACCGGTCGCTGCTCGTTTGAGCTGAATGTGACCTGATCGGAGGCCGAACATGCCGGACCCGTTGACCCATAAACCAACTGTGGAAGTGACCGACCCGACTGCCGGTGCTCGGGAGATCAACGAAGCCTTTGCTCGACTCTCTGCGGAGGTACACAAGGTCATCGTCGGGCAGGATGAGGTGCTCAACGAACTACTCATGGCGATCTTCTGCGGCGGTCATGCGTTGGTCGTGGGCGTGCCGGGGCTCGCCAAGACGTTATTGATCTCGACGCTCGCCAAGACGATGAGCTTGGGGTTCTCTCGTATTCAGTTCACGCCGGACCTGATGCCTTCGGATATGACCGGCACGGAAGTGATCGAAGAGGACAAAACGTCCGGAGCGCGCGAGCTGCGCTTCGTGAAGGGGCCGATTTTTTCCAATGTGATCCTGGCTGACGAAATCAATCGCACACCGCCCAAAACACAAGCGGCGCTGTTAGAGGCGATGCAGGAGCGGCAGGTGACCGCCGGTGGAGTGCGTCACCCCCTGCCGCAGCCGTTCTTTGTGTTGGCAACCCAGAACCCGATTGAGCAGGAAGGCACGTACCCGCTGCCGGAGGCCCAACTCGATCGCTTCATGTTCAACATCAAGATCGACTACCCGACTGAGGACCAGGAGTTGGAAATTGTCCGGCAGACGACGTCGGTTGAGGAACAACAGGCCACGGCGGTACTCACAGGCGAAGAAGTGCTGCGGATCCAGAATCTCGTGCGCCAAGTTCCTGTGGCTGATCACGTGCTTCGGTACGTTTTGCGACTGGTTCGCTCGACACGAATCCGCGAGGCGAGCGAGAAGCCTGACATTGTCCAGAACTATGTAAGTTGGGGCGCTGGGCCGAGAGCGAGCCAGTATCTTGTTCTAGCCGCCAAGGCCAAAGCGATTCTCTCGGGCGCAAGTCACGTGATGCCGGAGCACATTCGCGCGGTGGCGCTGCCGGTGATGCGACATCGGATCATCACGAATTTCAATGCTGAAGCGGACGGCGTAACAACCGACGACATCGTGAACGAGCTTGCGGACCGGATTCCGGTTGACAGCTCCGACGCAGCCACCGCCAAGCAGATGGACGCGGTTCTTCAATAGCTTCTCCGTGCCGCGCGGACTTGCGGATTCTCCCATGGCCGAGACACCGACCGTACGAGCCGAACAATACCTCGCACCCGAAACACTGGTGCAACTGGCGCCGTTTGAACTGCGCGCGAAGATGATCGTCGAAGGCGTGATGAGCGGGATGCACCGCTCGCCCTACCAGGGGATGGCCGTCGAGTTTGCTGAACACCGACAATATGTCCCCGGCGATGATCTGAAGCACTTGGATTGGAAGGTCTTCGGCCGATCGGACAAGCTCTACGTCAAGCGGTATCAGCAAGAGACGAATCTGGACGTCATCCTGCTGGTCGATTCCTCCGGCTCGATGGGTTACGGAACGCTGAAGGCCAAGGCGGCCTGGGGCGGAACAACAGCCAGCCAAGCGAAACGAGTCTGGACGAAGTTTGATCACGCCACTGCGGCCGCGGTCGCCATCGCTTACCTCTGCCTCCATCAACAGGATCGTGTTGGCCTGGCGGTCTTTGCCGATGACATCAAGACGATGGTCGCTCGAAGTAGCGCTCATGCGCAATGGCGCCGGATCGTCAACGCGCTCAGCGGTGAGCCGGTCCAAACACAAACGAATCTCGCCAAGGTCGTCGATCAGGCTGTGGCAAAGATCACCAACCGCGCGCTGTTTGTGATCATCTCCGATCTGTTTGACGATGTGGAATCGATCCGGCAAGCCTTGGCGCGATTGCGCCACCGTCGCCACGATGTGATCCTGCTTCAGACGTTGGATCGTGAGGAGTTGCGGTTCGGATTTACCCAACCCGCACCGTTTGAGGGGCTTGAAGACGAGGGGCGGTTGCGCATCGACCCTCGAGCGCTGCGCCAGGCCTATCTCGAAGCGATGTCACGGCACCTCGACCTTGTGGCGAAGACCGCGCTGGGCTTCGGCTTCGATTATCACCGGCTGGACACCCACGAGTCGGTGGGGCCGGCGCTGGCATACCTGTTGGCCCGACGAAACGCCCGGATCAAACGGAGCAAGGTCGGATGATCTGCTCGGACGTGTCGGGAGCGCATTGGTTTGCTGATGGAGGCGCGTCGTGAGTTTTGTCACACCGGCTTTGGCGATCGCCGGTCTAATTGCTGTGGCGGTGCCGATCATCATTCACCTGCTCTCGCGCCGGCGTCGTCGTCCGATCGAGTGGGCGGCCATGCGCTTCCTCATTGAAGCGTTTCAGAAACATCGCCGCCGCCTTCGTATCGAACAACTACTGCTGTTGATCATTCGATGCTTGGTGCTGGCGTTACTTGGGGCAGCCCTGGCCCGCCCGTTACTGGACGCTCCGAAGGCTCTTGATCTGGGCGGATCGCGCGCTGTGTTTCTGGTCATCGACAACGGTTTGGCGTCCAGCGTGCTTATTTCCGACAGCCGGACGGCATTGGATAACACCATAGATCAAGCGGTGACGATCGTTCAGTCACTTGGCCCGGGCGACACGGTTGGAATCGTGACCGCAGCGCGACCGGCGCGGGGACTGGTCGTGCCGCCCTCGACGGACCATGCGGCAATCCTTGAGTTGCTGCGATCGATGCAACCGGCTGAGTCACCCACCGATCTCGCTTCTGCGGCCGTGGTTTTGCGCGCGGCGTTGCAGGAGATGCCGGCCGATCGTGATCGTGCCGTCGCTTACTTACTGAGCGAGTTTCGCAGTGGGTCGGCGGCTTTGGATGTGCCTTTGCCTGCAGCGCTATCTGATCTTGGCGAGGCGGTGACACTATTGACTGCTCCGGCTGGACAGAAGACGGTCGCCAACGTGCAAGTCACGTCGATCGAGCCACTGCGCGGTTTGATATTGACCTCGACCGCTGAGGGATCGGCACAAGTCACGGTTCGGTTGGTGCGGACGGGCGGAGATTTGGCTCGTGAGGTAACGCGGGTGCGACTGGTTGGTGACGGACTGCCGCTGGTCGAGCCGAAGGTTGTGCAATGGGCGGCGGGTCAATCCGCTGCCGATGTCGATTTCATGGTCAACTTTGCCGGGCAGCGCGAGCGCGCTGTGGCACTGACCGCGCTGCTCGATGATGACGCGCTCGGGGCGGACAACCAGCGGCACACTGTTATCTCGACGCGCGATCAAATCCGCGTGCTGCTTGTTGATCGGAGAAGTTTCGGGCCCGGGCCGGGGATCGAGCGGCTTCGATCCGGTCAATGGATTCGCCGGGCATTGCAGCCGACCGAGCAGAGTCCGGTTGATGTGGTTGAGGCCGACCCGGCAGCGTTGGATGCGCCCGATCTGCGCGGCGTTGATGCGGCGATCGTTCCCAGACCCGATCTACTGAACGATGATGGCTGGTCAGTGCTCAGCACGTTTGTGGATGGTGGGGGCGTGCTGGTGGTGACGCCGCCCGCCCAGGTCAATGTGCATCAGTGGACGGATCAATTGTCCGCACAGCTTCGGTTGCCTTGGCGAATCACGCTGGAGGTCGCCGAGCACGAAACGAGTTTGAGCCTAGCTGCGGAACAACCGTCGTCGGAATTGCTTCGAATGCTGTCGGGTGACCTGGACCAACTACTGGGCCCGATTTCGGTAGACCGAGTACTGCCGGTTGACCAGCAATCAAGTCAAGCCCAGGATGTACTCGTCTTCTCCGACGGTTCGCCGATGATCATTGCCGGCACGCCGCGCCCATCGGAATCTGGTGAGAACGGGGCGTCAGGATCGATCGGGGCAGGCATAGTTATTTATATTGCGGCCGCGCTGGATCTGGATTGGACGAACTTGCCGACCAAGCCGCTGATGGTGCCGCTGTTTCACGAGTTGCTGCGACAGGGTGTAGGGGCGGCTCGCGCCGCACAGCGGTACAGCGTGGGGGAGCGACCAACACTCGCGCTGGGCGCGACTGCAGCCACGCTCCTTGGGCCGGAGGATACCACGCTGTCGATCGCTCAAGACGGTCGCCCCCAACAGCCATTGGAGCGATCAGGCCTGTACGAAGTGCTCGACATCGCCTCACAAGGGCTTGGCGTGATTGCGGTCAACATCGATCCCGCTTCGAGTCGCACCGAGACACAGCCGCAATCGGCTGTCAGTGACTGGCTGGCGAAGCTCGGTCCGTGGGAGGTGTTTGACGCGGACGACCCGGGCGCGCCGCTGCGTTCAATCGAATCAAGCTCGCCGATCGTCGGCCTTCTGCTGATGGCGGTTGTTGCGCTGGTGGTGCTGGAGACGGCATTGGCGCGTTGGTTCTCCCACGCACCGTCGTCGAGAAAGCAACCGCCGCTCGCGCTATCGACGCTGCACGCGCCCGCTGCTGCGCAGGGGGGCCTCCGATGAGCAGCGACTGGCTCCGTTGGCTATTGGATGTTGACGTGATTCCCAAGAATGCTGAGGGCCTGCGCGTAGCGTGGGAGCATCCCTGGCCGGGCTGGCTGTGGGCTTGGCTTCTGCTCGCGGCCGCGGCGCTTGCGGGTTGGAGCTACGCGCGATTGGCCGGGCGGCGCTCGGCGCGCGTCGTGCTCGGTTTGGCGCGGTTCTTGATCCTCGCGTTGGTGCTCGTGCTCGTCAGCGGCCCCATGCTCCAGTTGCCGCGTGAAACTGTTGAACGCGACTGGGTGTTGATGCTCGTGGATCGCAGCGCCTCGATGTCCATCGCTGACGTTGAGGGGGCGCAGCGAAGAATCACGCGCGAACAACAACTTCAGGCATTGCTCGATGAACATGCGAAGGTCTGGAAGGAGCTTGGCGACACCCGGCAGGTGGTGTGGTTAGGGTTTCACGACGGCGCGTTCAATTTGTCGGAAGCGCCCCCGCCCGAATCCGAACCGCCATCGCCTGTGCAACTTGACGAGCCGACCGGACAGCGAACGCGCCTCGGCTCGGCCCTGGAGCAGGCGATGCAGCGCGCCGCAGCTCGCGCCGTGAGCGGCGTCGTGCTATTCACCGACGGCCGAACCACCGATGCGCCCGACCGAAGTGTGCTGCGGCGGTTTCGTAGCGATGCCGTACCTATTTTTACCGTGCCATTGGGATCGGATGAACCGTTGGGCGACTTGGCGATTCGGCATGTTGACGCGCCGCGCCGCGCCTTCGTTCGAGATCAGGTCCCCGTCGTCGTTCAGCTCGATCAACTCGGCTCGGCAACACAAAATGTAGCGGCGCAGATCAAACTGATCGACGACTCAACCGGCGAGGAACTCGATCGCATCGAGCTTACCGCAGGCGACGACCGTGACAAAGTGACGCTGATGGCTGAGCCGGAGCTGGCCGGTGAAGTGACATGGCGCGTGGTGGTCGAAACCGCTGAGGCTGACCTCATCCCTGACAACAACCTCGCCACGTTCGTCATCGAGTTGATTGATCGCCCGCTGCGCGTCCTGTACGTCGAAGGTTATCCGCGATGGGAGTATCGCTACCTAAAGGATCTGCTCATCCGAGAGAAGTCGATCGAAAGCTCGGTGATGCTGATCTCAGCCGATCGTGACTTTGCCCAGGAAGGCAATCAGCCGATCACTCGCCTGCCTCGCACGGCGGAGGAGTTTGCGCAGTTCGACCTGATTGTGATCGGGGACGTGCCCGGATCGTTCTTCTCACCCCAGCAGTTGGAGATGATGCGCGATCACGTGGCTCAGCGCGGGGCGGGTCTCCTGTGGATCGGTGGTCCGCGGTATACGCCCAGCACCTATTCGGGGACAGTGCTGGCGGATCTGTTGCCGATGCGCGGCTCATTGGCGCTTCCGGCGATCGGCGTGCCGGTGAACATGGTGCCTACGCCGCTGGCTGACCGCCTCGGCGTGCTACGACTGTCGTCCGATCCCGACATGAGTTGGCCGCGCGATTTGTCCGATCCAGCCTTCGGATGGTCCAGCCTTCACTACACACAACGCATCGAACCTGGACGATTGAAACCCACAGCCGAAGTGCTCACCACCACAGCACGCCTCTTCCAAGGCACACCGCTGCCGCTGGTGATGCATTTGCGCTACGGTGCTGGTCAGAGCATCTACATCGCCACGGACGAAATCTGGCGTTGGCGGTATGGGCGCGGCGAGCTGTACCCGGAACGATTCTGGGTGCAACTGATCCGCATGCTTGGACGCGAGAGCCTGACGACCTCCGACAGTCCCGTTCGACTGGAGGTCACGCCCCGCCGGGTCACCACCGAACAAGCGATGCGCATCGATTTGGAGTTGCTCGACGCTCGCCTGGCCCAGGAGTCGCGGGCCACCGTTGCAGTCGAACTGGAAACCGAGGATGGCCGAGTGGTAGCACAGATCGAGCTGAGACGCATCGACGACCAGCGCCAGCGATACGCCGCGAGCTATCTGGCGGATGTCACCGGGTCGCTGCGTGTTCGTGTGAGCGATCCGACGCTGCCTGGGTTGGATGATCGGGTTCCGGTCGAGGTCTACGCCCCCGATGATGAGCTGCGCCGGCCGGAGACCGATCACCGCCTACTGGCCTCGCTGGCGGCCGAGACCGGCGGAGCAGTGCTGACGCCGCAGCAAATCACCGAGTTGCCCAGCCTTCTGCCCAACCGCGCCGTCACCTCCATCAATCCGCTGAACGAGGGGATTTGGGACAGCCCATTGGCCTTTGCGTTGATCCTGCTGGCTCTGACCGGGGAATGGATCGGCCGAAAGCTGCTCCGATTGGCCTGATCTGCCGTTTTGGACCAAGTTTGAATCTCTTTTCCGGGGAACAGAGCAGCGCCGATACCATAAGTACTTAGGGGCAGGAGCCAGCCTCTGCAGCAGGTGATCGCTGAGCTGAACCAACTGAGGCGCCGAAGCCGGGCTCTCCTTGTCACCCAGCGGGTCTCGGCGATCGTGGCCTGGACCTTAGCCTTGGCGACCAGCCTCATCCTCGTGGACTACCTGTTGCGTTTGCCGGGCATCGTCCGCTTTGGGTTGCTGCTCGTCGCTGCGATCGGCTTGGGATACGCCTTATGGATCTACCTTGGCCCGGCGCTGCGTTTTTGGCCCTCGATGACACAACTTGCACTTCGCGTTGAATCGATCGTGCCTGCCCTGTCCGGTCGTCTCGCCTCCAGTGTTGAGTTCGCAGCCGCCGGTATGGATGAGACGAACGTGCTCGCAGCCCGCAGTGTTCAGGAGACACAACGGCGGTTGGCCGGCGAATCCGTGACCGGCGCAAGCCGCACCGGGCCAACGTTCCGTGACGTGTCGATCATGCTCGTCGTGCTTGGTGCGGTCGGGACGCTTGGGCTTATGAATCAAGACGCTACAGCGATCGGGCTCAACCGCCTGCTCGCCCCGTTCGGCCAAACCCAATGGCCGGCTCGGACCGGTGTCAGCTCGTTGATGACACAAGTTGTCGGCCAGCAGCGTGTTCATCCTCGAGGTCGAGCGTTGCCCTTGCGGGCTGAGATTATCAAGGGCGACGCAGACCAACGCGTCGAGGCGCAGTTCCGAACCCGCACGGAGGGGCGCTTCGGCACGTGGCAGCGAATCGTACTTACACACCAGGGGTTGGGTATTCACGAGCGACTCGTAGATACCTCGGCCGAGCAGATCGAGCTGTACTTTCAAACCGAAGACGCGCGCACCAAAGTCGAGCAGGTCGCGCTGGTGTTGCCACCGGCCGTGGTCCGCGCCAGCCTTGCTGTGACGCCGCCGTCCTATGCAGCGCCGTGGTTTGCTTCGACCGAAGCCGAGCTTGGACCGGGCCTGGATGAGCGCGCTGTAACCGAATCGCCGTCTCTGGTGGGTTCGGACATTGCCTTGACGCTTCAATTCAACAAGCCGATCCCATTGCCGCCCAACGATCAAGCTTTGATACTGGCCCTGGGTTGGAAGGGCGAACCCTTGCCGAGTTGCGCAGCTGAGCCCGAATTCCCGCAACGTTGGACGCTGTACTGGCGTCTGGCGGGAACGCGATCGCTGAACCTGCATCTGACCGATGAGTACGGGCTGTCTAACGTTGACATGATCGGGTATCGAATCGAAGCTGTAGAGGATCACTTGCCCAGCGTTACGATTCTCGAGCCGCAAAGTGACGAACCCGTGCTTCGCACCGCGGTGGTGCCGCTCGTGACCGAGGCGCGCGATGATGTCGCAGTGTCGTCGATCCGACTGGAGGCACGAGTCCAACGGCCAGGGGAACCCGAAGCGCCAAAGAACCCGGTCTGGGAGACCCAACGCTCGGCCAACACGCCGATGGCAAAGCTCAATGCCGAGCTTGATCTGAGTACGCTACAAGTTACCGAAGGCGATACCGTTCTCGTTCATGGAATCGGTGAGGATGTTTATGAAGTAAACGATCAGCGCCATCCCGAGGCGCGCTCCGCTGTGCGGCGGTTGAGGGTTATCAGCGAACTCGATCTGGCGGCGCAGCTTCGTAGAGAGCTCGGCGTCGTGCGGCAGAATGCGATACGGGTTGAATCGCGACAGGCTGAGCTTCAAAGTGACGTCATCGAAGACAGTGTGCAGCCTGGGATCGACCGGGCCCAGGCTCAGATCGCTGAACGCATCGCATCGCAGCGCGAGATCGTCGACTTGCTTGATGAACGAATGGATGTCAATCGTTTAGACGACGAGCAACTGGATCAGTTACTGGAGCAGGTCGGTGATCTGTTGGACTTCGCAGGGAAGGCTGCGAATCAGGCGCTTGAACAGATTCAGCGCCGCCAACAAGAGCCGCGTCAATCCGAGCAACCCACAGGCGCCCCGGCCGACGCTTCCGATCAATCTCCGCCCGATGAATCAGCGCCGCAAGCCGATCGACCCGGTGAGGCGGGCGATGTCGAAACAGAGGGTGAGGACGATCTCGAGGAATTCGACGAGGTTGAGGTTCGCGAGCCGGCCGAAGAGGATCGTCCGATCGTCGACGCCCAACAGGAGGTACGTGAGGAACTGACGGATCTGATCACGCTGCTCGATCGCGACGAAGACACTTGGGTGGCGACGCGCCAGCTTGAGAATCTGCTTCAAGAGCAAACGCAACTGGAGGCGGACACCGCAGAGCTCGGTAGGCAGACGTTAGGCCGATCGCCTGATGAACTGACGCCGCAACAGCGCAGCGAACTTGACCGCATCGAAGAGCGTCAACGCGACCTGGCTGAGCAAGCCCGGCAAGCGATCGAAGATATGCGAGATCGTTCTGAAGATCTTCAGGATGCGGACCCGCAGTCCGCTGCCGCCATGCAAAGCGCCGCTGACACCGGCGAGCAGCGCGAGCTTCCACGAGAGATGGAAAACGCCGCCGACCGTGTCGATCAAAATCAGATGCGCACGGCCCAGTCGTCTCAGCAAGCGGCGAGTCGGACGCTTCAGCGCATGCTTGAAGACATTCGTGATACCAAGCGCGCTCGCGCTGAGGAACTGATCCGTCGATTGTCCAGCTTGATCGAATCCATACAACGGTTGATCACGGTGCAGGAAAATGAACTGGTTGCCTTTGCGAAGTCGCAAGCTCAGTCGGATTTTGTCGGCCGGGATCGCGCGATGATCCGGCTGAATCAAAACACGCAGGCTGTTGCGGTCGAAGCTCGCAGCGCTGGTCAGGAAGCTCGCCGAATTGCCCGTTTGTTGGATCGCGCCGCCGACGCGCAGGGTGCAGCGGTGACTGCCTTGCGGGCGCGCCCGGTCGATTCAGCTGCGATCGATGAAGCTGAGAATCGTTCGCTTGAACTTCTACAAGAGGCCAAGGAATTGGCCGAGCAATTGCAGGAGGAGGCACAAGAGCGCGAAGTGCTTCGACAGCGAGAGGAGCTGATCGCGGCGTACCGCCAGTTCATCGAGCGCCAGGTTGCTGTGCGATCGGAGGCGCTCGAACTCTCTCAGCACGAGCAGTTGGATAGGCGACAGCTCGTCGAGTCACGTCGCCTCGGGCAGGCCCAAGACGCTATTCGCACCGGCTTGGACGACCTTACCGCGACCACGACTGAGTTGACCGATTCGCGAGCGTTCTCCCATGTGCATGCGCTCATCGATCGCCTTTCGCGCAGAGCGTCCGAGGGTTTGTTGGCCGGCGTTGTGGACGTGGATGTGACGGATCGCCAACAGCGTATCGCGGACAGTATCGGACGACTGATCACGGCGCTTGAGGAACTGCTTCAGCCACCGGGGGAGTTCGCTGAACAGAGTCAGGAAGGCGGTGGTAGCGGCGGAGGCGGCCAGCAGCCGCTGCTTCCCCCAGTTGCTGAATTGCGCCTGCTCCGAGAGATGCAAGAGCAGGTCTACAATCAAACGCGCGATCTGGATGCCCGGGACGATCTTGATACTGCTCGACGACAGGAGCGCCTCGTCGAGTTGGGTTCCGACCAGCGCGAGCTTCTTGATATCGGCCGAGAAATCGCCGAATCGTTGACAGGCCCAGCAGATCCTTCCGATCCGCCACTGCCCGAGCCGAACTGAGTTCCTTGTTATGAACAATCGCCGCTACACCATCATTGCCTGGCTTCTCGTTGCCGTACTGGGAGTTGCTGCCTATGCAACAGCGACGATTCAGGATGGCCAGGTTCCTGTTGAGAAGAAGAAAGACACGCCGCCGTCACTGGATGATTTGTTGGGTTTGGAGACCGACGAGTCTGAGTCCGACGCTGACGAAGCCGCGCGTCTTGAAAGCGAGCGCGAGCTTCAGCGGAGACTTGATGAAAAGGAGATCAACGACGCTTTTTTGGTTGCGCTTGACCGGATGGCCATGAGCGCAAAGCGACTCGGCGAGCTGTTCGATACCGGTTTGGCGACTCAACGGATTCAGGAGGACATTCTGGCCAAGCTCGATCAGTTGATCGACCGGGCGCGGCGGATGCAGTCGCAAGCCTCAGCGTCGAGCAGCAGTTCACCCCAAAGCAGTCAATCGCAGAATCCGGGACAGCGCAGCAACCAAGCCAACAACAGCCAGCGCCGAGACGGGACGCCCCAAGATTCACAGGAGGGCAATCCCCCGCCGCGCCAAGAGGGCGATATACAGACGATTTTGCAGGAGGCCGGCGTCGAGTGGGGAACGTTACCACAGCGACTCCGCGAAGAACTCCAACAGGGGCGCAATGACAAGTTCTCCAGCATGTACCGCCGGCTTACCGAGGAGTATTACAAGCGGTTGGCCGAGGAAGGCTCGCAATGATCCGATTCGATTGCCTCAAGTTCGACCGGCTGGCGTGCGCCATGATCGTTGCGCTGCTGGCCGTACACATAACCAGCGCAGCCCAGACGCCGCCGGTTGTGGAGCCGCCCGTTCAGGCCCAAGAAGTCGAAGACCCGGCCGAGCAGGGCGCGGAGAACCAACCCACCGCAAACGAGATCACCGATCAGCTTGACGACGGCGTCGCCCGTGGATTGATCTACTTGAAGGCACACCAGAACAGTGACGGATCGTTTGGGCGAGGGCGCTATGGCCGTCACGTCGGTATTACCGCGCTGTGCGCGCTGGCATTCATGTCCGACGGCCACCTACCCGGGCGCGGCGAGTACGGCGATCAAGTCGCCAAGGCACTGGAATTCGTGCTCAGCCACTCCAAGGAGACGGGGCTGCTCGCCGCCGATACGTCACACGGACCGATGTACGGCCATGGTTTCGCGGCCCTGTTCCTCGGCGAAATCTACGGCATGAACTCCGATGACAAGCGTGTCCGCGACGCCCTCGTCAAAGCCGTCGATCTGATCATCGGTACGCAGAACGACGAAGGCGGCTGGCGATACAACCCCGTCCCCTATGATGCGGATATCTCCGTCACGATCTGTCAGATTATGGCGCTTCGATCGGCTCGCAACGCGGGCATCAAGGTTCCCAAACAAACGATCGACAAAGCGGTGGATTACGTGCGCCGTTGCCAGAACCCAGACGGCGGATTCAAGTACATGCTCCAGGCGGGCGGCTCGGCGTGGCCTCGAACTGCCGCCGGCGTGGCGAGCCTCTTCTATGCCGGAATCTACGAAGACGACTCGATCGAGCGCGGCTTGCAATACCTCAAGCGAACCGCCATGCCCGGTGGGCGTACCGCGGGTCAGGCCCACTATTACTACGGGCACTATTACGCTGTCCAAGCGATGTACCTCGCCGGAGCCGAGCACTGGAGCGAGTGGTGGCCGGCCATTCGTGACGAGCTACTGGCCAAGCAAGCGAGTAACGGCGCTTGGCTGGATCATCATGCCGGCGGCGCATACGCCACCGCGATGAGCCTGATTATCCTTCAAATGCCCAAACGCTATCTGCCGATCTTCCAACGGTGAATTATGCGCGGTTAACCATTCTGGCGGGCTTGCTGGCGGTTGCCCTGCCGGCGGTCTGTGTGGGCCAAGACGACGAGTTTCTGTTGATTCGTCGCAGCGAGCCGGTGCAATTGATCCGTGTGGTGGAAATCAACGAGCAGGTGCTTGTTCACGGCGATCAGAGTGGTGGTTGGCACACAATCGCGCTTGAGAAATGTGTCGCGCTGCTGAAACCGGATGTCTTGCCGCCGCTGCGCCGCAGTGATGGCCTGCTGGTGCTTACTGATGGACAGCGGTTCCCTGGCAAGCCACTCCCCGGTGCGCCCATCACCAAAGACTTGTTCGTTTGGAATCACAATCGCTTCGGCCGACTGGAAGTTCCGCTGGAGTGGGTCCGCACCGTGTTGCTAACCGGGGGCACGATTCCGACAGTGATGCGCGAAGCCGATGTGTTGATGCTGCGCAACGGCGACGTGGTCGAAGGATTCATCACCGCACTGGGTGACCCGGTTTCGATCGAGTTAATGAACGGTGATAAGCCGCAGATTGTCGAGCTTGCCTTGGACGGCATCGCCTCGGTGACCATGATTACGCCCTCGCGGCCTGCCCAAGGACAACGCATCTGGATACGCGACCGGTCAGTCGTCGATGCAACGCACGTGCTGTTGGGCGACGATGGGATCGTTCGTTTAATGGATCCGACCGTCGTGCCCGGCGAACATCGTCTGCCGCTCTCAGCGATCGCGGCCGTGTTGTTCGATCCGGAGGCGATGACGCCGTTTGCAGCCTTGTCGCCGATGCGGGTCGAAGGGCCCGCCACGCGGTATGAGTTGCCGCCGCCCGGTCCGTTGGATGTTGCTCTGCCGCTGGGTTTGTCGCGGGTTCAGTTGCGCGGCCCGTTGACCGCGCGATACGCGCTTCCTACTGCTGCCGGTGAATTGCAGTTCATTGCCGAGGCGAAGCGTCCGATGACCGTCGGCGCATGGTCGGATTTCGAGTTGGTGTTGAGCGACGACCGAGAAGAAGTGTTCCGGGCCCGGCTCAACGATTCGCATCCAACCGCATTGATCGACGTGATGCTTAGCGGCTCTGTTCTCACGATTCAGATCACCGAAGGCGAGTACGGACCGATTCAGGATCATGTCATCCTGCACCACGCGATGCTGCTGCATCCGTAGGGCCCGGTCAGCTGCCCGACAGTTCGACGAGTTGTTGGAGTGTTTTCGCTGCTCGACCAGAGTCGATCGCTTGGGCGCTCAGTTGCAGACCATGCTCCAATGACTGTGCCGTATCGGCGACGACGAGCGTGGCGGCGGCGTTGAGCAACGTCATATCACGGGCCGGGCCTTGATCCACCCCTTCGATCACTTCGCGCACCATGCAAGCGGCGTGCTCCAAGTCGCGAGCGGTGACGGATTCCAGCGGCGCGACGGTCAGCCCCAGCGCCTGTGGTTCCACGGTTTCCCTCGTGATCCGTCCATCTTGCACATGAACGATGCGCGTCGAGGCGCTGATCGACATTTCATCCAGACCGTCATCACTGTGAATGACCATCGCACGGATCGCGCCCAGCGCTGCTAATGCACCAGCAATCGGCTCCATAAAACGCGGCTCATACACGCCCATGATTTGCCGACGCGCCCCAGCCGGGTTCGTCAGCGGCCCAAGTAGATTGAAAATTGTGGGGAACCCCAACGCCATGCGCACAGGCATCGCGTGCTTGGCTGCGGGGTGATGGTGGATCGCAAAGCAAAAGCAGATGCCGGCTTCTTCAAGGCATTTTGATTGCGTACCGCGGTCGGCATCGACATTCACGCCGAGTTGGCGCAGGACCTCCGCTGAACCGCGCCCGGTTCGAGAGCGATTGCCGTGCTTGGCGACTTTTGCGCCGGCGGCGGCGGCGACGATGGCGGCAACGGTCGAGACGTTGAAGGTCTTGGGCGCGCCTCCGGTCCCGGCTGTATCAACAAGTTGTGCCGGATCGATTTTCGATTCCACTCGGTCAACATGTGCACGCATGACCCGTGCCGCGCCGAGCAACTCGTCGGCGGTGGGTGTACGAGTTGCCAGCAGGGCCAGCAGCGCGCCGATCTCCGCCTCATGGGCTTGGCCTGACATGATCGCCTCGAACGCAGCGGCTGTTCGCTTTGCGTCCAACGTTTGACCGGCCAGCAGAACCTTGAGGTACGGCGTCAAGTCGCCGGGACTGGTCGGCCGCTGGAACTCAGCAGGTGCGGGCTTCGTCTGGTCGCTCGACTTCGTGTTCTGCTGCTCGTGGGTGTTCATAGGGTTGACGCCTCTGTGTCCCGGTCCGACACATCCTGATACGCTACCACACTTTCCCGAGTACTTTGACCATGTCGATTCTCCTGGCCGAGGCCTACCTGCATCAACTCGATCCGTTCGCGATCGAATTTCCGGCATCGTTGCAGAACCTCAGTTGGCTGCCCGACGGGATCCGGTGGTATGGGCTGTCGTATATGGCGGGGTTCATCCTCGCGTGGCTGCTGTTTCGCTGGATGGCTCTGACCAAACGCTCCACGCTCCCCACAGCCTCCGCCGCAGCCGATCTGCTGTTCTACATCATCCTCGGCGTGCTCGTGGGCGGACGATTGGGCTACGTACTGTTCTATCAGCCCAGCCTCTTGGTGGATTTCCACAGCGGTTTCCCATTCTGGGGGGTGCTGGCAATCAATACAGGTGGAATGGCCAGTCACGGCGGGATGCTCGGCGTGATGGTCGCCTGTTGGCTGTTTGCGCGACGCCAGAAGCTCTCGCCTCTCCACCTTTATGACCTGAGTGTCTTGGCGGCGCCGTTGGGAATGGGCATGGGCAGGCTTGCCAACTTCATGAACGCCGAACTGTGGGGCAAGGCCCTACCCGCCGCGAGGCAATCCTTCCCCCCGAGCGATCGGCCGATCGAACAACCTTGGTGGAGTGTGAAGTATCCCGAAGAGATCCTGACATGGAATCCGTTGATCCAATTCGATCAGGATCGCCTCGCGGAACTGAACCAACTGACTTCAGTTGTCGGAGGCGGAGACCGCTTCTACTCGAACGTTGTCGAAGCTGTGCAGGTGGGTGATCAAACTGTGATCGCAGTCGTTGAACCGCTGCTCACCGCGTATTACCCGTCGCAGATCATTCAGGCGATCGTCGCCGGTCCCGTTATCTTCGCCATCCTCGTGCTACTTTGGTTGCGTCCACGGAAGCCGGGCGTCGTTGGCGGAACCTTCTTCATCGCCTACGGCACCTTGCGCATTCTTACGGAACTACTGCGCCAACCGGATGAGGGGGTTGGTTTGTTATTCGGGATGTTGTCGCGCGGCCAGGTGCTTAGCATTCTGATGGTGATCGCTGGGATTGTGGTGGTGGTACTCTGCCAGCGTCGCAACGTTGAGCCCGTAGGTGGATTGCTGCGCCCGTCGGCGGAATCATAAACGCGCCGAGGCTGCTGTCAGGTCCGCCCACTGCACTACGAGATTCTCCAATAGAACCTTCATGTTCACATTTGATTCGAGCTGCCACTCAGCTTCACGCAGCAAATCGATGATGCGCAACCAGTACTCGGGGTCGGCTCCAATCTCCGTAGCCTGGGCGAGTCGGCGACATGCGTACGCGGCCAACATTGCCAGCAAATGCTTCGCTCCGTCCTTGTTGGCAGCGTCTTTGGACGCGTTCTCATGCTGATCAACCCAAGCGGAAGCAAACACCTCGACCAACTCGGCAAGGGTTTGCCCCATCTGGGCTGGATAATGTCCCTCGCTCAAATCAGCGAGCATCGGCGCCAGCGCCACTTGCCATTGGTGGAAGCCGTACTCCGCAGCGCGCTTCGCCGTACCGGGTGAGCCCTGGCTGTACTGTTCGATCCACGTTCGCTGTTGGTCGTCAACGTCAAGGCCGGCGCTATTGAGCCATTCGTTCATCGCCTCAGCATCAAGCGGTGAAAACGGAACATACTGACACCGACTGCGGATCGTGGCGAACAGTCGTTGCGGCTGACTAGAGATGAGGATGATGTACGTGTTAGCCGGTGGCTCCTCGAGCGTCTTCAGTAGCGCGTTTTGTGCTTCAGCTCCAAGTAATTCTGCTTCGTCGATAATGAACACCTTGCCATGCCCGAGCGTGGGTGTTCGGTAAGCCGGCGCCTCATGCGTTCGACCGTCGCTAGTCTGACCGCCAATCACTCGTTCGCGCAGCAAGTCCAACGGGATGTTCATAAGTTTCTTGTTGCGCAGATCAGGGTTGTCAGAAAAGAGCGCGAGTTCCTTTTGGATGATGTGCAGATCGGGATGCGCCTCGGCGTCGATCAGCCACGACGTCTCGGTCTGCGGGTCTTCGTCAAAACCCGATCCGGCTGAAGGTTCAAACTGCGAATCCAGAAGCTGCCTTGCGAAAACAACGGCAGTCGTAAACTTCCCCACGCCCTTGGGCCCGGCGAATATCCACGCATGGTGCACGCGCCCACTGCGAAGCGCGCCGCCCAGCGCTTCAATCGCATTCGGTTGGCCGAGAATTCGCTTCACGATCGGTCCTTGTTTGGTCAAGCCTGGGGTACGGACGGACTTGCGCCGTTGGTCCAGGATAGCAGCGAGAGGTAGCCGCGGCGTTGGGCCCGCCCGCTCACCGCTTGCCGAGGGAAGGCTCGGACCCGACGATGCCGTGCCATGGCTTCCAATACCACACCAGTTCAAACCAGTCTTGAGCCGAGCGATGACGACGCTCGTCGGCCTGAGGCGATCACGCTGCTGGCGTTGGCGTGGGCGCTGGGGATCACGTTCGGTTGGTTTCAACCGGCTCCGGTGGTCTGGCCCTGGCTGATTCTGAGCGCTGTAGCGCTTGTTCTAGCCATCGCATCATGGCGCTGGCGTCGTCGGTGGACGTTCTTGTGCATGTGCATTGCGACGGTCGGCATCGGGGCAGGATGGGTCACGGTGCGCCAGCAATTCGTCGCCGGCAACGATCTGGCGGCATGGATGGACGACGAGCCGGTCCTCATTCGGGTTCAAGGCCAGGCCATGGCTGCGCCCGAGCTTCGAGATCGCACCGCCGGGTCGATGGGGGTGTTTGACTACCGTCCGCCCGCGACATATTTCCCGATGCGCGTCGATGCATTGATTGGGCCTGATGGTTCATCAACGTCAGTGCGAACGAAACTGTACGTGCGCGTCGACGAGGCCGTTGCGCCGTTTCACGTCGGAGATCATCTCGACGTGACCGGCTGGCTGTACCAGGTGAGTGTGCCGCTGAACCCTGGCGAGATGGACTTTCGGCGGTTTGCCAGGTCATTGGGGCAAGCGGGGTTGCTCATGGTCGAGCGACGAGAGCTGCTGATCGTTTCGCCGACGGCACGACCCGGTTTGCGCAGCAAGCTGCTGAATTGGCGCGACACATTGCGGCAACGTGCTGGCGGCTGGCTGCTTTCCAATCTGCCCGACACGGAGCGCACCCAGCGCGACGCTTTGCTGGCGGCGCTGCTATTGGGGCAGCGCGGCCCGGACCTGACCGGCCTGAGCGATTCCTTTCGCCGCATCGGATTGGCGCATCTGCTGGCGATTTCAGGGTTTCATCTCGGAGTTCTGGCCGGATTCGTGCTCCTACTGGCCAGACTTGGCGGACGTAGCCGTCGTTGGCACGGTTGGCTTGTGATCGCGACCGTGTTGATGTACTTGATCCTCGTCGAAGTGCGCATGCCCGTGCTTCGAGCGGGCGTGATGACGATCGCCGCCAGTCTGGCATTGGTCTTCGGCCGGCGATTGCGCGTGCGCGGGCTCATCGCGCTGAGCGCGATCGGTCTGTTGCTGTGGCGCCCGGATCAGCTATTTACGCCGGGGTTTCAGCTTTCCTATGCGGTGGTGTTGGGGCTGATCCATTTGCAGCCGGTGCTTCGAAAACGATGGTTCGGCAGGCCGGATCAGTACGCGGCATCAGCGAGTCAGATGGTCCGCGAATGGTTGCGCACCGCGTTCACCGTGGCGATGACAGCCTGGCTCATCGCCACGCCGATTCAGATGTACCACTTCAGCGGGATGTCTCCATTGGGTGTTCCGCTGACGATGGTGGCCTTGCCACTTGTTGCTGTATTACTAGCCTTGGGTTACGTCAAGATCGTATTGGCGATATTTTTGCCTAGCGCGTCATTGTTGTTAGGCGTATTTCTGGCAATCGGCAGTGAAGTGCTGATTTTGATCGTTCAGACGATCGACACGGTACCGGGTTCGGTCGCGCGCGTGCCGTATCCCTCTGTCGTGTGGTCGGTGCTGGCACTGACCTGGGTCTATTGGTGGGTGATGCGGGACGGACGGCGTGAGCGGCGAGTGCAGTGGGTTGCCGCGGCTCTGCTCGTGATCTGGTTGTTGTTGCCGATGTTGCCCGTGGGTCGAAACCCCGCGTTGCGTATCGACATGCTCGCGGTTGGCGATGGTTCGTGCTACGTGGTGCGCAGTGGACGAAGCACCGTCGTATTCGATGCGGGGTCCAGCGCCAACTTTGACGCGGGGCGACGACTGCTCGTTCCAGCCATGCGCCGACTCGGTGTTCGACGCATCGACGCGGTGGTAATCAGCCATCCCAACCTCGACCATTATTCAGCCGCACTGGAGTTGGTGGACGACTTCGGTGTCGACACGGTGTTGGTCACGCCGCAACTGCTCGGGCAGGCTCAGGCTGATCCGTTCGGACCCGTCGCCTATCTGCTTCAAGAGCTGACCGATCGCTTTGTTTCAGTTTCGACTGTGAGCGAAGGAGAGGCGCGGACCTTCGGCCGAGCGAGTTGGTCGTGGCTGCATCCGCAAGCTAATGAGGCGTACGAGCGCGTCAACGACGGGTCGATGGTGATCCGGATCGAAGCCGCCGACCGGCGTGTCCTTCTTTGTGGCGATATCCAGCGTCGCGCCATAACCGCGCTGCTGGAAACCGGGTCGGATCTCCACGCGGACGTGTTAGAGCTACCACACCATGGAAGTTACCACGACCTTGCCGAAACATTCGTTCGCTCCGTCGATCCAAGTGTCGTCATGCAGTCCACGGGATGGTCGCGGTGGCGGCGGGATCGGTGGGCTGATGCCTTGATGGGGTCGACCCGCTTAGTGACCGCTCGTGACGGAGCATGCTGGGTCGAGATCGACGACCAAGGAGCGATCAGCGTCGGCCGGTTCCTCGATCCGTAGCAGTGGCGATTCGCTCGTGGGCCGACGATGATCGGACGTGCTCGATCCCCTACGATGGTTGCGGTTATCTTGTCCCGCCCGGTACACGTGAGTCGAACCATTTCTGTGAGGCGCTATGTATCAATTGTTCGCATCATCGTTTGTCTGCTTGGTCTTGGGTTGTGACGGCCTATCTGCCGGCGGCGAATCGCCCCAACCCGACGCGCCAACGGCACAGGATTCGACCACGACAGCGCCGGACGAGTCGCTCCCGACCGTCGGACTCTCGCGGGCCTTCCCTCGATTGACGTTCACTCGCCCGGTGTATCTGACAAACGCTGGCGATGGAACGAATCGCCTGTTCGTCGTTGACCAGCGCGGTCGCATCCTTGTCTTTGATAACCGTTCGGATGTCGCTGAGGCCAAGGAGTTTCTCGACATTCGTGCGAGCGTGAATATGGGGCACAACGAAGAAGGGCTGTTGGCGCTGGCGTTTCATCCAAATTATGCCGACAACGGTCAGTTCTATGTGTACTACACGGCTACGGACCCGCGCCGCGGAGTTCTCGCTCGGTTCACGGTGTCGGCAGACGATCCCGACTTGGCCGATCCGTCCTCCGAGCAGGTGATCCTTGAAGTTCAACAGCCCTACGCAAACCACAACGGGTCAACCGTGTTGTTCGGGCCGGAGGGGTTCTTGTACATCAGTCTCGGTGATGGCGGCTATGCGAACGATCCGCACAACAACGGCCAGGATCTTTCCACACTCCTGGGAACGATTCTCCGCATCGACGTTGATCGTAGTGACCCTGGTCGCAACTACGCGATACCCAAAGATAATCCGTTCGTGAACCGTCCCGAGGCGCGCGGCGAGATATGGGCCTACGGTTTGCGCAATGTCTGGCGCATGAGCTTCGATCGCCAGACGGGTGATCTTTGGGCTGGAGACATCGGGCAGAACAAGTGGGAGGAGATCGATCTGATCGTCAAGGGCGGTAACTACGGCTGGAACATCCGCGAAGGGAATCATGACTTCAAGCCGCGCGAATCCGCTGAGCCGCTCATCGGTCCGGTGGTGGAGTACCCGCGCGGCGAGGGGCTCTCCGTCACGGGCGGCTACGTTTATCGTGGAGATCGGATTCCGGAGCTGCGCGGCGCCTACATCTACACGGATTATGTCTCACGGAAAATATGGGCGCTGCGATTTCGGGACGGCGAGGTGACCGCCCATCGCGAAATTTCCGCCGGGCTGCGGCGCACGTACATCACATCCTTCGGCGAAGGGCCGGACGGCGAGCTATACCTTTGTGCGTTTGACGTTCTCGACGGTCGCGGTTCCACCGGTCGCATCTATCAGTTCAGCGCTCGATGATCGTTGAGCCGATTTAGTTCCCGGCTGCTTCGTCCATCATCAGTTGAAGGATATCGTGACCCTCAAGTTTCCATCGGGGCACGCGCTTTCCGTTGATCACGAGGAATGGCACGCCCCGCACGTTCAGTTGCTGTCCAGCTTGCACATCGTCGGCAATCGCCTCGGCGGTTTCGTTCGATTTCATTTCATTCAGCAGGGCGTCGGCGTCGAATCCCATCTGCGGCGCGGCTTGCGTTAGGGCTTGGTCGTTGAATCTCGATTGGTTGTTAAGGAGCCAATCATGCATCCGCCAATACCCCTCGGTCCCTGCCAAAGCGCCTGCTGACTGTGCCGCTTTGGAGGCCCAGCAGGCGCTCTCGCTGAGCGTGGTCCGGACCGCTGGATTGCAGTCGGAATTCATGGGGAAATGGCGGAACGTGTATCTCGCATCCGATCGCTCTTGGACTTTGCGTCGCAGGATGCGATCGAGTTCGGCCGTATTGGGCTCCACGTAATCGCCCCACAATGTAATCGTGATGCGCGCCGCTCCGTTACCCATGGTCCATTCGCTTGAGTCGGGAGGTATCGTGTTGCTTGGCTGTTCACGCCAGTCGGCCACGTACTTCTGCGGTGCCGATACCGGACGATCCTTGGCTGCCGTCGCGGTTGGCGGGTTGGATGCCGCAACGGCTGCGACGGCTCGTGTCAACGCCCCGCGCATCTGCCAGCCTTTCATCTCTACGCCGTTGATGAAGATCATCGGTGTTTGATGGATTCCGAGTGTCATCGTCTCCTCGATGTCCGCGAGCACGAGCTTGAGCGTCTCCGGGCCCTCCATGATCGCTTTGAATTCTGCCCGGTCGTAACCCAACTCGATCATCCTCTCGCGGAACTCCGTGTTCGTGAAGGAGCCTTTGCGGTCAAACAGCCATCGGTGCATCTGCCAGAAGCCGTCGTTTCCATGCAAAATCCCTGCTGCTTCGGCTGCGCGGGCTGCCCAGCATGCGTTCGGGTGCATGTTTCGAGGCGTATGGCGATTGCAATCCGTGCAGAAGGGAAAGTGCTTGGACGAAAGCGAGACGTCATCTCGTTGCGACATAATTCCGTTCAGTTCGAGTTCAATCTGTCGGCATTCCGGACATTGATAATCGGAGATGACGACCATACGAATCGGCGCTGCCACAGCTCCGAGCAGGTAGCGCCCGGTGAAGCCGGTCAATCGCTCTTCCTCCGGCGTGTCGATGATCCGCTGTGTGGACTGCGCTTGTTGTTCCTGGAGGCCCCGGTCGACGAAGGCCAGCGCGCCGATTTCGAAGACGGTGACGACCGTGAACGTACCGCCGACCCAGGCCAAGTTCCGCCGGGTCGCTGCGGCGCCCCTTGGCGCAAGCTCCATTGTCGTTAGAAACCCTAAATTCCCGATATGTACGGCGAGGCAGTACCAGCAGAGATAGCCGCCGGCGATCATTGCCGCTACGAACATCACCGACAGCGCTGCACCCAATCGAACGAGATATTTCGTGCGCTTCGAAAGGCCGTCGCTGCGCCGCGCTGCCGTCCAGGCGCAAGTGAGTGCTACGAAGTACGCCAGGCCGAGGAATGAGACCGGCCAGTTGATCAACGGCACCTTGGCCCAGATGCTCGCTGCGGCCTGCTCACAACCGCCTCCTGTGCCGCATCCCGGCGCTTGGATGAGTTCCAGGTGCTTGCCCGCCAGGATCAACGCCGCCGCGATGCTTAGGATCAGCCAAGCGCAGCCCAGCCAGAAAGTTCTTCCCGACAGTCCCGGCGGATCTCCGCCTTGATCATTTGTCTTGGCGTGCTTTGGTTTTTTTGCGTTCATTAGAGTGAACAGACGATCCGAGCAGCGTGTCTACATCCGCTGCGGCGCGTCGATTCCTAGAAGCTCCAGACCGTCCGCTAGCACGCGGCGCACCAGTGAGCACAATCGCAAACGTGACTGACGAAGCAACGCCGTTTCGGCTTTCAGCACCGGGCATTGTTCGTAGAACGCGCTGTACGTGTCGGCCAATTCATAAAGACATGTGCACAGGCGGTGTGGTTCCAGAGTCCGCCCTACATCCGCAACCGCCGGGCCGTACTTCAATAGCGCCAACGCGAGCTGTCGCTCAGTCGGTTCGCGTAGCGAGAACTTCGTCTCGGCCACATCCAGCGGCTCGACCCCAGCCTTGGAAAAGATCGAGCAGATACGAGCATGTGCATATTGCAAGTAGGGGCCGGTATTTCCCTCGAACGTAATCATTCGATCCATGTTGAAGACGTAATCGCGTACAAGATCGCTGGAAAGGTCCGCATATTTGATTGCACCGATGCCCACGGCCCGCCCGATGTTCGTCAGTTCGTCATTAGTGAGGTCGTGTGTCGGCGCGTTGGGGTCGGCGGCGCGCGATCTGACCTCCGTGACACCGCGCTCGCACGCTTCGTCCAGCAATGATCTGAGCGTAACGTTCTCGCCGCTTCGTGTTTTGAGCGGCGTCTTGTCCGGCCCGAGGACTGAACCGAAGGGAACGTGGTGTAGCTCGGCTGCCACGCCGTCGCTCGTCGTATCCCATCCGATCAACTTCGCAGCATCAAAAACATCGCGGAAATGATCGCGCTGACGAGCGTCGACAACGTAAATCACGCGATCGGCATTCAGCTTGTCAGTTCGGTGCCTGATCGCCGCAAGGTCCGTCGTGGCGTAGAGATACCCACCATCGGATTTCTGGATCAATAACGGGCGCTCGCGGTCATCAAACGAGACAACGATCGCGCCGCCATCTTCTTTAGCGAGGTTTGCCTTGCTAAACACCTCCACCACGCCGGGCAGCTTGTCGCGGTAGAACGATTCACCCCGATTGTTTTCGCGGCCAAGCTTGATGTTGAGGATGTCCAGCGCCTCGTCCAGGGCCTTCAACGTGCATTCGATGAGCCGCTTCCAGTCGTGGACGAGCGCTTCGTCGCCTTGCTGGAGCTTGACCAGCGTTCTTTTGGCCGAGTCCAGGATGTTCGGATCAGATTCAGCGCTGTGCTGCGCGGCGCGATAGGCCGTGTCAAGTTCGTCAAGTGTGAGTGTGTCGAGATCAGTCCCTGATTCGCGCAGATGGTGGAGCACCATCGCGATAGGCAATCCCCAATCGCCGAGATGATTCTCGCGATGAACGGTCCGTCCGAGCCGTTCTAAGATTCGCCCCAGGGCGTCGCCGATGATCGTCGAGCGCAAATGGCCCACGTGCATTTGCTTGGCTACGTTGACCGAGCACATGTCGATGACGATGGCGTGTTGATCTGTGTCCGGGACGACGCCAAGCGAATCGTTGTCCATTGCCGCCAGCATTTGCGAGATCGCCTCTTCTTTGAGGCGGATGTTGATAAACCCAGGGCCGGCCACCTCGGGCGGCTCAGCGATGTCCGCCAAGTCAGCGCTCGCCGCTTCGGCAACCTTCACCGCCAACTTCCGCGGGTCTGTTTCAAGCTGCTTGGCGAGCTTCATGGCAAAGTTGGCCTGATAGTCGCCGAACTTCGGGTTCTGGCTGGGGCGAATCCCCGGATCGACGTCACGATGCTCTTCACCCAGCGCAGCAACGATGGCCTCCCCGAACGCGTGTTCGAGAACCTCCACCGGGCCGACTATTTGAGTGCTCACTTCGTTCATACGGGCCCTTGGCGGAGAGTATATGCAACCTCTGTCTACATGTACTGTCCGTGGCGGGGATCGTAGGATAGACCGTTGAACATGCGACGTACGGCTAGTTTCATCCTGTTATGTCTGCTGTTTGGCGCGCTGATGAGCGTGGCAGTCGCGTGGTGGGCGACGCTAAGGGAATGGGAAGAATCAGATGAATTCGCCTTCGTCGATAACAGCTGGAAAGGTGGTATGGAATATACTCCAGCTCGCACTATGATTGGTGCTATTCCTGTTGAACAATTTGGACTCACACTGGTGGGATACGGCATTCCGGCAGGGTTTGATTGTCTCACTAAGACGTGGCCACCCGCGTGGTTCCCGCTTTCGATCAAGCCGGCAAACCAGAGCGCGATCATGCGAGGTATTGGCGCAGGTTGGCCACTTACGTGCGTTGTTGTTATTCAGGAGCTCGAGAGCGAATCCCTTTTCCCGGAATGGGATTTGGTGAGATCTGGCGGAATCGTTGGCACGAATCCGTTTGGTAGCGGCGAAGACTACTCGTGGAACAGGAATCACCTTCCGCTGCGAGTGGTTCCGATGGGGTTGTTTGTCGACGCACTGGTTTACGGTCTAGCGGTTGCTTTTTGGGTACTTGTAGTGCGTCTTAACCTGCGCCTTCGAGCGAATCACCATCACCGGCGCAAGCGTTGTCCTTACTGCAAATACGATCTATCACGATCCACTTCGGCTGTATGTTCTGAATGTGGCGCTGATCCGCTACGTCCCCCGCCGATTATCTCTCGTGGTACAACTGTTTTCGTTGGCGTAGTGACCATCATGCTACTCATGGCGTTGGTTGGCTTTGGTGTGGTCTTCAGCGCCCAATTTCCATTCTCGCAGCTTCACTATGCAGCTTATCGCGGCGACATTAGCGCTGTGCGCAGCGAACTTGCAGCCGGTGAAGATATCGATGATGGGGCGTCATCATATAATTGGTTCGGGATGGAGCCTACCGATACGCCGCTCACTTTGGCATGTGCTAGTGGTGAGACTGAGGTTGTTCAGTTTTTGATCGATTCTGGTGCTGATCTGGAAATACAAAATTCGTTTGGAGCAACGGCGCTGCATATGGCAATCAGTAGTGGATCGATCGTTTGCGTTTCTTTGCTCCTGGAGAACGGGGCCGACGTAAATGCGAAGCTTGGCGACTATTCCGACGCACTCCTGTTCATCGCATTTAACCCCGATAACGATCCACGACTATTGGATCTTCTGCTTGAAGCAGGCTACAAGTTTGAAGTCAACAGCGGCGCTACAGACGCAGCAATTGGCGCAGCAGCGCAGCGCGACAACGAGAAGTTCATACACCAAATGCTGGAACTCGGTGCGGTGCCAGGCTATGAAGCCCTAACAGGCGCGGTGGAAAGAGGAAGAGTTGATTGGTTGGAGCTATTTGTTAGCCATGGGGCTGATTTCGGAATCGTTCCCGAGTATAGCTGGCCGATCGTTCACTTCGTTAGACCCGACAATAATCCCAGGGAGATTGTCGAATTCCTTATCAAAGATGGTCAGCAAATCAACGCTGCTAATGAGAATGGGTTGACTGCACTGATGGTTGCAGCAATGCGGGGGCAACCCGACCTCTGTCGGATCTTCCTCGACTTCGGAGCCGATCCGAATTTGCGGGATGACAGTGGAAAGAACGCGCTCGATCACGCGATCGTGTCCGGCGCTGATGATATCGAGGGCGTGGTGTCGGTACTGCTCAATGCCGGAGCTGAAGGACGACTCGTTGACGAAGAAGGTGAGCCAAGATTCGACGACCTCGACCCGGAGCTTCTCAAGCTCCTCCAAGAAAAGGCTGCCTCCAACTCAAAAGAAAAACAACCGGGTCAATGAACCAAGATTCGGTGAATGACGAAGCAGCGGGCAACAGTCCTTTTCCTCTGCACCGGCAACAGTGCCCGCAGCATCATGGCCGAGGCGATCGCTAATCATCTGTTCGGTATGAGGATCGAGGCCTGCTCGGGGGGGTCGCATCCCAAGGACGCACCGAATCCGTTGGCGATCCAAACGCTCAAACGCCACGGCGTCGAACCCGACGGCTTACGCTCCAAGAGTTGGGATCACTTCCGGGGGCGCGAGCGACGGTTCGATCTTGTGGTGACGCTGTGTGATTCAGCCCCAGGCGAATCTTGTCCTACATTTCCGGGGGCGGGGGCGCCGGGCACGACGCATTGGCCGTTTCCCGATTCGCCTGCGGCTGAGGATCCAGAGGCGATGTTCGAAACCGTCTATCAAGGACTGTTCGAGGCCATCGGACAGTTTGTTCAGATCCCCGGCGACATCGACCAACGCGCTGCGGAAGTTGCCGGCTTCGTACGGCAGCGATTTGGGCAAGTCAAAACCGTTTAGCCGCGACCCAACGGGGAGCGCGTTACCGTGCGTCGGCTCGTTGCCCCGCTATCATCTGCAACCCACGCGAAGGAACACGAAATACCCATGGCCAGCCCGCTTTCTGAACCGACGACCGCTATCGAAAAAGCCGACCGTGTCGGTGATTTGGATCATCGGCCGCGCGTTTTGCTAGGGAAAATGGGGCTCGATGGGCATGACCGAGGTGTAAAGCTGATCGCTCGTGCATTGCGCGATAGCGGCGTCCATGTGATTTACTCCGGGCTGTGGCAAACGCCGCGAAGCTTGGCGATTTCTGCTCGCGATGAAGATGCCGACTGCATCGCCTGCTCGATGATGAGTAATTCGCACCTTGTTCTCGTGCCACGATTGATCGACGAATGCCGCAACGTCGGCCGAGGCGACATGGTCGTCAATCTGGGCGGGATCATTCCACAGGAAGATGTGCAGACGATGCTCGACGTCGGGGTGCATCGGATCCTCCACACGGGCACGAGCATGGAGTCGATCGTTGAGATTGTTCGTGAGGCGGTTCGTCCGTATGAGGCGTCACAAAGTGACCATCCAACCGCGCGACTGGCGCGCTCCATCAGCTTGGCACACGCTGGACGGATGCCCGAGGATGCCAAGACGAAACGACCCGCTCGGGTTGTTGGCCTTACCGGCGCACCCGGAGCAGGGAAGTCGACACTCGTCGCTTCGATGGCTAACGAAGCGGTCAAGCGTGGCCAGAAGGTTGCTGTCGTCGCATTTGATCCGATGTCGCCCATCACCAGTGGTGCGCTGCTTGGCGATCGACTTCGCGTAGATTTCAATACCGTCGATGAGAACGTGTATTACCGAAGCCTGGCAATTACCGGGGAAGATTACACCA
>CBDUST010000004.1:0-46774 GCA_965369945.1 uncultured bacterium
CTGGGGCTCAATGAGCGTGGCGATGTGGTTGGGTACTACAAATGCCCGCTTTGGGATCATTCTGAGGGCTTTCTGTGGACGGCTGAGGAAGGCTTCGTCACACTCCAGCGTCCGCAGGGGGTCAGTTCAGCGATCGCGGTAGATATCAATGACGATGGCGTGATCTGCGGGACCGTCAACGTTTCCGGCGTGGGGCAGCGCGGCTTTGTTTACCAGAGGGGTGAATGGACGATTCTTCCGCCGGTGGTGGATGTGCCGGGCCCGTGGTCGAGCGCCGCAGCCATCAATAACGCCGGAACGGTGGTCGGTCAGCGCAGCATTACTGAGGAGCTAGGTCCGCAGAATGCTTACATCTGGTCGGCGGAAGAAGGCTTCACCGACCTCGGTGTGATGAACGGACCGGATAGTGGAGCAACCTCGATTTCAGAAAAGGGGCTGGTGGCGGGACGGACCGGAACAGGCGTGCTAAACGAAGCGTTTTTGTGGCAACGAGGGAAGATCACGATTCTCGGGTCTGTGCCGGATGGAATAACCAGTATTCCTTCCGCGATAACAGACGAGTCGGTCATCGTTGGATGGGGTCACATTCCAAAGGATGGATTTCCATTCGGATTTGCGCAGGCGTTTCGGTGGGCGAACCAAGAGTACCAGATGCTGGGAACATTACCTGACCATCTACATAGCGCTTCATTGGATAACTCAATCAAGACTGAGTTGATCGTGGGCGTATCGTGGGTCGTAGATGGCATCCCAAATGTCAGTCACGGCTTCGTATGGGCAGAGGGGCTCATGCAGAATCTCGATGATCTTCTGCCATTGCTTTCGGGAGTCTCTACGAGGAGCGCAGGAGCGATCAGCAGCATTGGACAGATCGTTGCCGACGGGACGGATTCGGAGAATAACGCAGTCGTCTTACTACTAACGCCCAACGAATTACCTCTAGGTGACCTGGATGGCGATTGCGCTGTTGGAGCAATCGATATGCTCATGTTGCTTAAGAACTGGGGAGCTTGTGAGGATTGCAACGAATGCGATGCAGATCTCGACAACAACTGTGTCGTGGGCGCATCCGATGTACTCCATCTTCTGGCAAATTGGGGCTAAAACCTCACCGGACGTATCGCAGAAAGGAGCATCGCATAAGAGGAATCGAAAGTTGAAGGTGGCGAGAAAGAGAAGAAAAGGCCCACGCCTGTGTGGGGCGTGGACCCTGATATCACGCGTCAGTTACCTGACGCGATCAAAGGCTCCTAAGACATGATGGAGAAAAAACATGTCAATGTTATCGACAACGAAATCTCGAAACTCCTGTTTGATTCTAGCGATACTCTTCGCTCTACTGCTTCAGGGTGCTACCTATGGGCAGACTATCTTGCGGGTCGATGGTGATGACGGGCTTGCAAGTGGCGATGGGTCGACTTGGGCGAACGCTTACAAATACCTTCAAGATGCGATCACCTTTGCAAGAGCGAACCCTGGCCCGTACCATCTCTGGGTCGCGGCGACGGACCCGAGCAATCCCTATGTGCCTGATCGGGACGCCACAAATCCCGGCGGCACCGGCTCGAGGCAGTCGACATTTCTCTTGGATTTCGAGAATGTCCAACTGCTGGGTGGCTTCCTAGGCGATGAGACCGATCCGGACGACCGCGACCCCGCCATCTACATCACCGTCCTAAGCGGTCAGATTTCTGAGCTATTGGCGTGTGGCGATCCCGCGGCCGGCGACTGCTACGAGGACAACGGCACCCCGGGCTGCGATGACGCGACCTGTTGCGAGGCGGTATGCGGTTTCGATCCTGACTGCTGCGAAGTGGCGTGGGACCAAGACTGTGCCGACCTCGCTAACCAGATTTGCTACGAATGTGGGGTACCCGGTTCGGGCGACTGCTTCGACCCGGAGAACGGCTCGCCGACGTGTGACGATCTTTGCGATGGGCAAGAGTGCCCGGGCTGCTGCGAGATCGTCTGCGACATAGACCTTAACTGCTGCGTCTTTGACTGGGACGATATTTGCGCGGACCACGCCCTTGCGAACTGTTCCCCGCCGCTGGCCGGTGACCCCCCAAAGGCCTACCACGTGGTGACGGCCGACGGCGTAGACGACAGCGTCCGCATTGACGGAGTCAAAATTACCCTTGGGCTTGCCGATGGAGCAGGAGACAATGGCCTTGGCGCCGGGATGTTTATCTCCAACAGCAGCCCGGCTGTCGTTCGCGTTATCTTCACGGAGAATGCGGCACCCGGCCACGGCGGCGGGGCCATGAACATCGGAGGCGCTTCGGACCCATTGGTGGTCAACTGCGAGTTCGTCGAAAACACAGGTGACGAGGCCGGGGCGCTCCATACTGAAGACGGGAGCGCTGGCGGAACGTTCGTCAATTGCCTTTTCATCGACAACGTTTCGCAGATTGAGGGTGGCGCGATCAATCCCGGTGCGGATGGTGATCTGAACTTCATCAACTGCACCTTCGCGGATAACTCAGTAGTTGATTCAGATGGAGGCGGCGCCATCTTCACCGAGGCACCGGGCGATGGCCTGGTTTATCTGACAAACTGCATCCTTTGGGGTAACGAAGCTGGGGGGAACCCAAGCCAGATTAATGATGATGCTGAGGAAGAAGTCACCGTGAGCTACAGCTGTGTCGAAGGCACCATCGAGCTTAGCTGGGATGGCGGAAACAACATCAATGATGATCCGCTGTTCTTCGATCCAGTCAACGGTAACTATAGACTTGATGCGCTCTCACCGTGCATCGACTTCGGCGACCCCGACGACAGTGTTATCCCAGATGACATCTTCGACCTCGATAACGACAATGACGAGTTGGAACCGACGCCGGACCTTGACCTAGGTGATCGTGTCGTTGACGGCGACGAGGATATGACGGCAGTGGTCGATATGGGTGCGTACGAGTCGGTGCCCTGCCCGTGGGATTTGAACGGCGACTGCGTGGTCGGCGTTGAGGACCTGCTCATCATCCTTGCCAACTGGGGCAGCCCGTACGACATCGATGATTTCGACGACCTGATGGACGCGTGGGGCCCCTGCGCATGCGATCCAGAAGCTGTGGTGCCGTCGCTGGCAGACGAGCTGGACGACGCGTGTCTGACACAGCTCGACTGGCTCAGGTTCATGCGCGTGTTGGACAACCCTCCCAGCCAAGCGGTCCTTGACAACAACCTGTGCTGGATGATCCACTACCTGGATCATTGCGATCAGTGCATCTGCCTGCATTCTGGAGTCTGCCCCGACGACGATCCGTTCGAATGACCACCGCCCCCGGAAGGGCCCCGGAAATAACCCGTCCCGGAAATAGCCAGCCCCCGGCAGCCCTCCATGCAGCGATGCCGGGGGCCTTTCTCAGTCACACCCAACGGCGGTACACTGAATCGGCGATGAAGATCCTTGCGCCGTTTGTGCTGATTCTGGCTGCGCTGATGACGGTTGTGTATCTGGACGATGCCCCGCCGCGCGCGGATGTGGTTTTCGTCGACGCGGCCGAGGTCTTCACGCTCGATCCGCAGCGCATGAGCTGGACTCAAGATTTCCGCATGGCCTACGCCCTCTACGAAGGGCTCGTGCGATGGGACAATTCGGACTTCACGATCGAGCCGGCCGCTGCCACGTGGACCGTCAGTGACGATCAACTCACCTATACGTTCAACATCAGAGCCGATGCCAGGTGGTCCAACGGCGACCCGCTAACAGCGCACGATTTCGTCTACGCCTGGCGTCGGGCGATCCTGCCGGATACAGCGGCGGACTACACCGCGTTGTTCTTCGCCATCACCGGGGCTGAAGCGTTCTTTCAATGGCGAACACAGAAGCTCAAGGCGTTCGCCCAGACGAGCACCGAGCTCGATACTCAGAACAAGATCAGCGCCGCCCAAACGTTATGGCGCCAAACCGAGCAGCGATTCGCCCAAACCGTCGGCCTTGAGATCATCGACGATCACACGCTTCGGGTTCAACTTGTGCAGCCTGTTGCATACTTCCTTGATCTGGTAGCGTTCGGCGTGTTCTATCCGGTCCACCGCCCCACTGTCGAAGGCTGGGACGTCGATGAACCGACCAAAGCGCACATGCGACAACGCGGGTGGACGAGCGTCGCCGAGCCGACCTTCACCGAGCGCGCGTTTGTCAACCTCAATCCTGCGACCGGACGGATCGAACAAAAGCACGGGTGGACGAAGCCTGATCGTTTCGTCGGCAACGGCCCGTATGTACCCACGCATTGGCGATACAAGCGCGGTCTTCGGCTTGGGCGCAACGAGCACTATCACAGCCCTAAACGCGTCAACAACGACTCAGTCGAAACGATCTCCATCAGCGACATCAACACCGCGATCCTGGCGTTCGAGTCCGGCCGAGTCGATTGGCTGAGCGATGTCAGCGCCGAGTACCAGGCGGACATGTTGGCTGAACGATCGGCCTACGAAGATCGATATGCTGCGGAAATCCGAACCATGCTCGCCGACGGTCTCACGATAGACCAAGCACTGGCGGCCTTGCCGGCTCCTGTTCGCGGCGAACGACGCAACATTCATGTCTTCCCGACCTTCGGAACTGATTTCTACAGTTTCAACTGTCGACCAACGCTTGCCGACGGTCGGCCCAACCCGTTCGCTGATGCTCGTGTTCGCCGCGCGTTCGTGATGAGTGTCGATAAACAGACGATCGTTGAACGAGTGACTCGACTCAACGAGCCAGTAGCGACTACCTTCATTCCCCCCGGCTCGATTCCCGACTATGTAAGCCCCGAGGGGTTGCCGTACGATCCGCAGCGCGCACGAGAGGAACTGAAAGCGGCTGGCTGGGTCGATCGCGACGGTGACGGACTCGTCGAAAACGCTCAGGGTGAGCCGTTCCCCGTTGTCGATCTGCTCTATAGCACCAATACGCCGCGATACAAAAACATCTCGCTGGCGCTGCGCAACATGTGGCAGCGCGAACTGGGCGTGCGCTTCGAGCTGCGCGGAAAGGAGAATAAGTTCTTCAAGGACGACCTTATCCAAGGCAATTTCATGATCGGCCGAGGCAGGTGGTACGGCGACTATGGCGACCCCACAACGTTCCTTGATCTGTTTCGGACCGGCAACGGTAACAATGATCGTGGGTATTCCAATCCCCGCGTGGACGACCTCTTGGATCAAGCCGCGGCAGAGACTGATCCGGTAAAGCGAATGGACTTGCTTCAGGAGTGTGAACGATTCCTCTTCGATGAAGAAGTGCCCATGGTCATCCTTTGCCAGTTGGTGCAGGTATACATGTACGAACCGGGCCGACTGACCGGCCTCAGCCAGCACCCACGCCTCACGCAGTACCTCTGGCAGATGAAGGTCAACGCACCGTGAGCGGTCTCGTTATCCGACGGTTGTTGCAACTGCCGATTATCCTGCTAGCGATCTATACGATCACGTTTTGTTTGGCATGGTTGATACCGGGTAATCCGTTAGAGAACCCCGAGGGACGCCGACCGCCGCCGGAAGTGCAGCAGGCGATGCTCGAGCAATACAAGCTCGATAGTCCGTGGCGCTTCTATTGGGACTACCTGGGTAAGGCCACAAGCATCAGTTGGGTCGTCGGCGCTCATGATCGGCCGTTTGATCTGGGGCCGAGCTTGACGCACCCGGATTGGACCGTCAACGAGATCCTGGCGGCGGGGTTGCCGGTATCGGTCACCTTAGGATTGTTGGCGATGCTGCTTGCGTGTGCAATCGGGCTCAGTGCGGGTGTGATTGGAGGCGTCAAGCCGGGATCGGTAGCTGACTTCTCAACGCTGTTGATCGCGCTGATCGGCATCAGCCTGCCATCGTTCATCATTGGAACCGTGCTGCTGATCGTCTTCGGCGTATGGCTGAATGTGGTGCCGATCGGGGGATGGGGCGGTGTTCGCTACACGATTCTACCTGCTGTGACGTTAGCGCTTCCGTTTGCCGCATATATCGCACGATTGACGCGCTTCGGCATGATCGACGAAATGTCCTCGGATTATGTGCGCACCGCGCGAGCCAAGGGCGTGCCCAAACGGCAAGTCGTGCTGAGACACGCGATGAAGAATGCGTTCCTGCCGGTGTTGAGTTATCTGGGGCCGGCGGCGGCGATGGCGATGACCGGATCGTTTGTTGTTGAGAAGGTTTTCGCAGTGCCGGGCATCGGCACGCATTTCGTCAACGCGGTACTGAGCAAAGACCTGACGCTGATCATGGGTGTCGTGCTCGTCTATTCCACGATGTTGATTCTGTTTAACCTGGTGGTAGATGTAATGTATCGCTGGGTTGATCCGCGCATCGAGTTGGCGTAAGCATCAGTCGTCATCATCTTTCTTTCCACCGAACAAGTTGCCGAGCTCTTTCCCCAACCCGCCGGGAAGTTCGATGCCCGCGCCTTTCAGTTCTTCATCGAGCTCGCCTTGAAGCTCGGCTGCCAGTTCAGATGCGCCAGCTTTGACGAGCGCATCGGTGAGCGCTTGGTCGTCGATCGTGATGCGCGGATCATCGATCGGGCCGCGAACACCGATCGGAATGATGAGTTGGTCGATCTTGGACGCTGTTCGTCCAGCCAGGGAGAGCGTCGTATTCCTCAGCGTCACGATCAACGGCAAATCAACCGAACCTGCTGCCCCGCCGAGCCATGTTCCATCGGCCACGACATCCATCGTTCCACCACTGAACGGCGGCGAGCCGGCGAACGCCAGCTGACTGGCGATCGCGTCGATAGGGAAGTTGTGTAATTGGAACTTCAATCGATTAGGCTTCGCTTCGGCTGCGCCGCGCAAGCGTGCATCCAATTCCACCGTCTTGCCGCTTGATCTGACAAGCAGCCGGGGACGCTCATCAAGCAAGTGTGGATGTGTTGACAGATTCTCCCCGCGGATATCGAACGTCTCGTCGGGCAGGTATGGCGTATCGACTTCCTTGGCGATCAGTCGCGTGATCGTCAACGTGGGTGAACCATCGATGAGGTGATCGGCTTTGACACGTGCGTATCCCTGATCGCGAATGCGCTGCGCCAGCCGTTCCTTGAAAGTTCCTTCACCGTCCTCAGCTTCATCAGGCCCGGATAATCGTTGAAGCCATCGGCGAATTTGCGCGAGTCGCTCCTTCCATTGTTTGGCCTTATCAATGTAATGTTCGAGCTGCTCGCCGCTTGGAATGTCGAAGCCCTCGGCATCATCGCCTTTCGGTGCGATAGGCGGCTTGCCAACGATCCGCCCGGGAATCGCGCGCTGTTCGCCGTGCGAGGCATCAGTCATCACCACGCGATCAATGACGAGCCGTTTTCTCAACAAATCCACGCCGCTGACATCTGCCTCGATACGATCAGCGCGCAAAAGATCCGTTTCGAGTCGATTTGGATCGGCCATCGCAAATCTGGTTACTACCAATCGACCCTCGCTAAGGTCAAGCTCGGCATCATCGATATCAACCGTTGCGCCGTTGACGCGCTCCAGGCCGTTTCGCAGTGCCGCTGTAACGATCGGACCGCTTGCAAACTGCGCGAGAACGATCAGCGCGACCACCACGAGCAGGGCGAGGCCTGCGCCAACCGGACGGATCGGATTGCCGATCTTGCGTTGCAGAAGATCTTGGTAGGTCTTCTTGCCGTGGCCTCGACCAACAAACACGAACAGAAGAATGCGGACCCACCACGCGCCGGCCAACTGGTTGATTCGCGGCGATCCTTCTTCGAGCTTGGCCATTTGCCGGCGAAAGGCATTGAGACCGCGGATCGCTGCCGTTCCCAACCCCAAGCCGACGAGCAGCCCAACGACAATTCCACCTGTCGTCACGTAATACTCAAGTCCAAACAATGCCAACACCGGCGCGTTGATCATCGCCTTAAAGATCGGTTGCGTCGGGCCGTCCAGAAGCACCCGGCCAACCATAAACGTAACCGGCAGCAAAAGAAGTGACATCGCTTTGGCCAGAAGCCCGCACATCATTGCCACGAAGAGATTGGCGTTGAGGATAATCAATAGCAATGTTAGGAAAACCAAGAGCCCAGCGCTTGTGCTGAAGCTAGGAGCGAACCCCAGCATCGACCCCAGCACGGCTGCGAGCATAAGTTGCACCGGCGTCGCGTTACCGCGAAGCAGTTTGCCGACCTTTCGTGTGATCATCGCTTCTTTCTCCGGGCGGGTCGTTACACGAACGACCAGACCTCATGGCATCTGCACCAGCCCGTGGTCGTCACAGGCCATGTTGACGCAATTGCTGTTGAATCGCCAGGGCCAAGCGATAACCGATGCCGTGCGTGAAGCCTTCCTCGCGGAACACGACACCTCTGCCCGGACCGATGACGACGAACGTCGGCAGTTGCTTGGCAGCGTAGGTCTCGGCGGCCGAACCATCACTGGCAAGCTGCGTGAAGGTGTATCGCTCCACGTCGAAGAAGGCGTCGGTCTCCTCCATGATCTGCACGCTGATGCCGAACACAGTTACGGCACGATTCGCAAATTGCTCATGAACCGCCTGAACGTCGGATACAGCAAGCCGGCTCGCCAGATCGTCGCTCGACCAGAACACCAATACCACGACCTGTTCTTCATGGTCGGCCAGTGAGTGTTTGGTCCCCTCAATGTCGGTCAACGTCCAAGCGGGCGCGGCCAACCCGGCTCTCCCTGTTTCGCAACCACTCAAACCGGCGCAAAGGAGAACCGCGATCACCGACCCCACCACAATCGGCCGTTTGAGGATGCGTTTCATCTCGTGCTCCTTACCTTCAGAGCACGCATCCTATCACAGTGCGCAATCAGACGTCGATCAGCGCGGTCCTGAGCGATCCTTGCGTTTGGTTGAGGCTACTTGTCGGGCCCCTTGGCAAAGAACACGAGCATGGTCAGGTCTTCATCGATCGAATGGAATTGGTGCTCGATTCCCGCTTGGACATAAACGATCGACCCGGGCTTGACCAGCTGATCGTCGCCATCCACTCGCAGGACACCCTTGCCCTTGATGATGTAATACACCTCTTCATCATCATGCGGTGATTGCCCGTCGAATGCCCCGGCCTTGAGTACATAGATCCCACAGTTCAGTGAGTCGACATTCAGGAATGGGAGGTACGCCCGATCGCTTTCTTCGCGCTGAGCGAGCAACTCTTCCAACTCAAACGTCTGGAATGCACTCTCGCTGGCGACCTTCGGCCCATCCTCTGGTGCAGCCTGCTGCGAACGAAGCACACCGGAGGTCAGAACCAGCGCTATTACACCTACCAGCGTCACGATCGATAATTTGTGCATCGATGAGCTCCCACAATATTCATATTTGAATACGAACGAGCCGCTGGAATTCGCCCGCATGATTACTTATTCGATGGGAGTTTCCCGCCGTAGCGGGCTGAATCACCCAAATCCTCAGCGATCCGCAGGAGCTGGTTGTACTTGGCGTTGCGGTCGGATCGGCAGGGCGCTCCGGTCTTGATCTGCCCGCAATTCATCGCGACCGCAATATCAGCGATCGAAGCGTCCTCAGTCTCGCCCGAACGGTGACTCATGATCGCTGCATAACCATTGGCCATCGCGAGGTTCACCGCAGCGAACGTTTCACTGAGGGTACCAATCTGATTGACTTTGATCAGAATCGCATTGGCGCATCCTTCATCAAGCCCGCGTTGAAGGAATTTGGGGTTCGTCACGAAAATATCGTCGCCGACGATCTGGATCTTGTCGCCCAGCCGTTGTGTGAGCTTAGCCCAACCGTCCCAATCGTCCTCCGCCAAGCCGTCCTCAATCGAACGTATGGCATATCGATCGCACCAGTCAGACCAAATGTCGATCATCTCGTCGGCGCTTACGATTCGATCAGGGTCGGAACTAAAGAAGCAATACCCCTCCTTACCTCGTTTCTTCGCTTCGTTCGCCAATTCGCTCGCAGCCGGGTCCAGCGCAATGAAGATCTGATCTCCAAGTGAGTACCCCGCCTTATCGACCGCCTGCTCGATGATTCGCAACGCATCTTCGTTGTCCTTGAGGTTGGGCGCGAATCCGCCTTCGTCACCGACCGCGGTGGAAAGCCCCTCGTCTTGCAGAACCGACTTCAGCGCGTGATAGATTTCCACGCCGGCGCGCAGGGCCTCGGAAAAATCGTCGAAGTTCCATGGTTGTATCATGAACTCCTGGAAATCGACGGTGTTGTCCGCGTGCTTGCCGCCGTTGAGGATATTGAACATCGGCGCGGGTAGAGTTTTTGCCGCAGTCCCGCCGAGGTATCGATACAGTTGTTGATTCGTGGCGTCGGCCGCGGCGTGAGCGACTGCGAGTGATACGCCGAGCGTTGCGTTTGCGCCGAGTTTGGATTTGTTTTCGGTGCCGTCAAGTTCAAGCAGCAGGCCGTCGATCATCTCTTGATCGCGCGCGTCCAAGCCCATCAGGTTCGGGCCGATGGATTGGTTGACGTTGGTGACCGCTTTGGTGACACCCTTGCCCATGTACCGATCTTTATCGCCATCACGGAGCTCGACTGCTTCGTTCTCGCCGGTGCTTGCACCTGATGGAACAGCCGCACGTCCGGTGGCGCCGCCGGAGAGTCCGACCTCACATTCCAACGTGGGGTTTCCGCGTGAATCGAGAATCTGCCGGGCGTGGACAACTTCGATGTCAAAGGTCATAGTGGGATTGCTCTCGGTAGGAGCAGGTGGTTGCGTGTGCTACCCTGGATGTGGATCATACCAAAGCGTTGGAAGCGTGACCGGGATGAAGGGCAAGTAAGTGACACACGAATCGGAGCCAGACCACAGTGAGTCCGAGCTTCTGAAGATGCTGCTTGACGTGCGCGACATTCCATGTCCGGTCTGCGGCTACAACCTGCGCGCGATCACCTCGACGAACTGTCCGGAATGCGGGGCGAAGCTCGATCTTCGCGTCGGCTCAACCGATCTCAAGCTCGGCCCATGGCTCGCGGCCCTGCTGGTGGTAGGACTTCCGCTGGGCTTCCTCGTTGGTGCGGCTATCCTCGGCCTGACTGTTGGTATCGTAGAGAATAATCTTGAGGATCTCACGATTGCTGGCGGGCTGCTCATACCCGTCATCATCATGGCTGGCATCTTGGCGATGCTGATCCGGCGACGTCGCTCGATCTGGTGTTGGCCTCGCTGGCGGCAACTGCTGCTACCGCTCCTGTTGCTGATCACAAGCGTCGTAATCACCGTCGTGGTTCTTGGAGTGATCGGGATGATGCTCTAGCTTCCCGCAAGGGGGCGCGGGATACCGGGGCTTCTCTCCCTCCAACACCGCGACGACATCCCTCACCACCCAGCTCATGTTCAACATCGCCGCTTCGGTGCGGCTGGCCAGGTGTGGATACAGTCTGGCGTTGGATATTCCCAGCAGGGGATACTCTGAATCGAACGGCTCGGGATCGTGGACATCGAGCATGGCCAAAGCGTGCGAATGCGCGCGGAGAAAATCCGCAAGCGCAGTACTGTCAACTACAAATCCTCGGCTTGTGTTGATGAACATGACATCCGGTTTCATCCTGCTCATCAGCTCTGAATCGACGAAGCAGCGGTTGCTGTCTCGCCCATCCACGTGCAAGCTCACCACGTCACTTTCGGCAAACAGTTGCTGCACATCAACACAACGAGCGCCGAAGCGCTGCTCGTGCAGGATTTCAAGCAGATCGCTGTAGATGACATTCATTCCAATAGCGGTCGCCGCCTTGGCCAAGCGCTTGCCCACGCGACCCAGCCCAAGCAGACCAAGCGTCAGGTCGCTCATCTGTCGTCGCCCGACCGTTTGCGCACGCAGATATTTCCAATCACCTGAATCGACTGGAGTGGTCAGCGTTACACGAGGACGCAGTGCGTTGCTCAAGAGCGTGATGACATATTCCACAACCGCTTGGGTGTTGGCATCAGGCGTGTAGACGACCTTGATTGACCGGGCGCGACACGCAGCGACGTCGATGTTGTCCAGCCCCGCACCGGCTCGGCCAACCACTTTGAGCTTGGGCGCCCCATCGAGCAACTGCTGATCCACCGTCGTATAAGTTCGGACGACGAGCCCCCTCGCTTCGGCGACGACCTCGCCGAACTTCGGATCGTCGTGCGAACAAACGACCAAGTTGCAGCGGCGGGCCAACCAATCGGCCGCCTCTGCGGACAAATGCTCGGTCTGGATGACAATATCAGCGCTACTCACACGAATCTCCGCGTTGGATCGTCACAATACGGATCGCTGCACCAGTATCACCGCTATAACGATGAAACGCGACCAGCCTGGGCATGGCATTATTGACAGCCATGCGTTGATCAGTAGAGTCGTGGCCGATATTTACCCCAAGCCACAGGAGGTAAGAGGAATGAACAAGGGCGATCTTATCGAGGCGGTCGCAGCCGATCTCGGGGAATCCAAGGCCTCCGCAACACGCGCGATTGACGCTGTCATGAACTGTATCACCAACGGCATCAAGAAAGACGAATCCGTTACCATCATCGGCTTCGGCACTTTCTCCAAGAAGAATCGCGCCGCTCGCTTGGGGCGCAACCCGAGGACCGGGGAACCGCTGCAAATCAAGGCATCCACGACAGTCGGCTTCAAACCGAGCCAGGTGCTGAAGGATTCGATGTAGCGCACCCATGTTTAGCCGCGCCGGCCACGGCGGGTTGACCGGCACCTTTCTCCCAACCTCGCAACAAGCGCCGCGTAGCCGCGGCGGCTTCACAAATCACCGCCCACCAAGCGCCCAAGACATGATTTCGTGATGCTGCGCCCCGTCAGAGCGCAACGTGCTCTTCATCAGCGCGACCTTATCCACGACAAACGATATGCAATCGAGCGGGTTCTCCAATTCGATTCCGCGCTTGGGCTTCTTCAATCGACACAACGTCAGATGCGGGCGGAACCGATCGGTAGCATCACGCCGAGGCGAACGAGCCAGGCGCGTGACCAGCCGACGCTGAATCTCCAGTAATTCCGGGGGACGATCAGTTTCGGCGGCAACCAGGCGCGCCAAGCCACGCGGTCCCAACGTAATCAATCCTTGCGCCGTAAGATCGAACGCGCTGATTCCAGCTGTCGCTCGCTGCACCGACTCTATCGTCGCATCAAGCTGCTTGGTCGGCGTATCGCCAATGAAATGCAGCGTTACATGTACCTGTTCCGGCGGGACCAAGCGATGCTCAGGCAGATCGTGTGATTGAAGCGCAGCTAGAAGTTTGGCGCTTAATTCCGGGGGCGGATAGACCGCGACGAACAAACGAAGATTGGTGCGCGGACGAGACATGGGGAGGATGGGATCGTGGCATCATGGGATCGTGGGATCGTGTGTGGGCGAAGAAGACGGTGGGTCAAGCCCACCGGCTAAACGGGATGACGCCTCCAGCCCTTGATGCCACGATGCCTTGATGCCTTGATGCCTTGATGCCTTCTGCTCACGCGTAACTGTGCAATCCCACGATTATGAAGTTGATCGCGATCCAATTGAAGAGCATGACGCCGCACCCAGCTATCGCAAGCAGAGCCGTCCATAGCCCTTTGTCGCGAACCTTCATGCGAACGTGGACGAGCAACGCCAGCACAATGAACGTGTTGAGCGCGAAAACTTCCTTGGGATCCCAACCCCACGGCCGACCCCACGAGTGATCCGCCCAGATCGCTCCCATGACAAGTCCCGTCCACAACATGATGAAGGCCAGCTCCATCAAGACCATGGTGGCGCCGTCAAAGATTTGCCCGGCTGAGGATTTGGATTCACTGAGATACGACTCGCCGGTGGGCGTTGTTAGCATGAGCGCCCCGGCCCCACCGACTTTCACGTGATCGGCCTTGCCCCCGCCGATTCGGTAGATGACGTAGAAAAACGCTGAGACCGCGGCCATCGCGATGAGGATGTAGCTGAAGATGATGACGTTGGTGTGAATGTACAACCAAACGTCGTGCAAGACCGGCATCTTGTTGGAGATACCCGCGTTGAGCTGCAACGGCATGAAATGTGCGCACATCAGGGCGACCATCGAGGCAATTGCGCTTCCCAAGGCAAAAAGACTCCGCATCGGCAATCGCCGCACGAAGATTTCCATGATGACCGCGAGGCATCCGCCGAACCACGCGGCGGTCGTCACAGCTTCGAACATGTTCGTGTTGGGCCAACGCCCGGAGACGTACCATCGCATCATGATCGCGGCAGTGTGCAAGCCGAACGCGAGCAAAAAGAGACTCAGGCCAAGCCAATGCGCAGTCTTCCAACGGTACACGACCGCCATGACCAGCAGAATGACGGCTAGTAGATAGAACATCCACACCCAGGTCATGTTACTTGCGGCGAAGTACCAGCTTTCCAGCGCCAACGGATCCATGCGCCCGATCGTCATCGCGACCGCGTGCAGACTGACGACGAACATTGCCAGCGGTCCACCGACAACACCGCAAACGAGCGATCGAACCGTCAGCGAAACGGCGACCAAGGCGAGTCCGATGGCCAAGAGACTGCCTGAAACAAGCCAGGGCCACATTCGTGAACCCGCAAACGACCATGGCCAGCCGCTCCGGCTGCCCGATGGATACAGTTGGGGATTGATCTGCGGCAGTAGGCCGGCGAGTTGAGCCACAGCCTCGTTGGTCGATGCAGCATCCTGAGCTTGCCAACTCTGCACGAGACTCGCCCACGCGATGCGCACTTGATTCTTGATCTGCTCATCACCGGGGTTGGCGGTTGAGCCTGGCAGAACGAACTCATTGATCGTGAACCAAGGATCATCGAGCGTGCCGCCGGGCGGCGGAACAATCTTGAGACTGTCAGCGAGCAGCTGTGGATGCGTCACGTTCAACCCACTTCGAATCTGCTGAACTGACTTGGCGCTGCGGATGAGATCAGCGGCTCGAACATCAAGGAGTTGCTGCACGCGTGGATCCAAAAGCATCCTCGACGAAACCAAGCCGGTCTTTGTGAACTGTTGCAAGCGCTGCTGGAGCGCCTCACGAGCAGGGGCTTCGCGTTCGCCCAGTTGCGCGCGGGCAAGGTCTTCGGTCACCGACCGCAGAAGAAGACCCGCGATCTCATTTCGCATCGGCTTGTTCTTGACGTAGATAATGTCAGCGTCTTGATACGCCTCCGGCCGAAGCATCAGGTCCAAATACGCGAAGCTATCGGGGTGACCCGCGATTGCGTGAGGGCCTGAAACGAATTTCATCATTGAGCTGGCGAGCGAATCGTAACTCTTGAGCCGACCTTGCTCGTACACAGCAACGCGATCCAATGGTGAAAGGTCAACTTGCTGCGCGAACTGGGAGCGCTCGGGTGCGGCTGGACGGGTTGCTGCACGACGAACCGCAATGAACAACACCAGCCCAACGAGCAATGCCACCGTCACGCTACAGACTGTTAGCATTCGCTGTGTCATGACCGCTCCTTCATCGCCGCGACAGGCTCCGGTTCAAGTACTTTCGCTGATTCACTGCGCTGGGTGGATTGATTCGCCGCACGCTCAGCGCTGACCCGCGCGTAGACCGCCTGCTGGCGTCGTTGCTTGATGACCGGCTTGATATAGAACGCATAGATCATTCCGAGCACCGCCAGACACGTCCCGGCCAATTGCACGTTCACCCCGTGACGATTGCCCACGCCAAGCACGGTGTAGTTCAGGCCTCGGTAATTGGATTGCGGATCAGGCGGATCCCATTGCGATTGGAAGTAAGAGAATCCGCCGAACGCATTTGGACTGTTCACGGAGACGTCTAGCGTCTCGCCCCATTGACCGTCTTCTTGGAAGCGCACAACGCTGGTCCAGTTCAACACCGATATCGCCTGGCCGGTGAATCCGCCCAGGTGCGTATCCATGACGAAATCTTCCAGTACAACCGGCGCGGGTAATTCAAGGCGGCGCCGTCCGAAGATCATCTCCAGATGCTTTCCGTTGGGAAGATGCACGACCGTCGGCTCGTACCCCATGCGAGGCAAGCTGTGACTAGCATCCTCGAACGTGAACATATGAAACGGCAACCAAACCGGTTGCATCGCGCCTTGGAAGTTCACCTCTGCGCGGATCATCGAGAACTGTTCGCGCGCATCGCTATTGCGTTGCGACCTTGGGATAATGGCAGGGCGCTTATCAATGCGCGGCCGGGCGATGAATTCCGTCAGCGCCAATGACACGCCGGCCCCAAGCTCGATGGGCCTCCCGATCTCAATCGGCTGGATGCGAAGCTCCTGGCCGATGAAGGCCGTCATCAGCCTGATGCTCGCATCGTCGGGCCCACCGATCAACGTCATCGGCGCTGGGCTGTGACCCGGGGCGTACTCCATCACGATCCGCTCATCCATCGGGAGGTTGTCCATGTGTCCCGTTTGCGCATCGACATCAAGCGACATGTCGCGCGTTCGGCTGGGATCATCACATACCCAGCGCAGGAATGAACTCTCGGGGCCGTTGATTTCAACCGCCGCGACTGAGATGACCGCGCCGCTTTCCAATGTCAAGCCGTTCTGGATGAACCGGACGCGGTAACTGAACTCCGTGCCCTCGATGGGGATGAAGGGTGTGTCCGGATCGCCTGTTACAAGCTGCGTCACCGGCGCAGTTATTTCAATGGACGCCTCCGGCACGCTGATCTTGAGCGCCGGAAGCTGCACCTCCATGATTGTTTGCATTTGCTCTTCCGCGGTGATCCACTGAAACACGAGATTGCGATCAAGCGCGGTGTTGTGACTCGGATCGAGCGCGATCAATTCGGCGCGGGAAGTACGACCATCGGATGATCGAAGTACCACGGCGGCTGTGGGATCAAGCACGCTGCCGCCCGGCGAGCGACGCTGATCCATAAACGCATAGCGCAGATAACTGGTAATGCGAACGTCGATATTTTGATATGGATCGTCTGTGATCGGCTCAACGATCAGATCCAATGATCTGGGGCGGGTATTAGCCAATTCCGGGGGCAGCCAGACGTGCGATCGATCGGCGAAGTAGTCGTTGTAGCGCGGCAGCCCGTCGATCGGCCGCTGCACCCAGTCGGTTGATCCCTCCTCGCGAAGATATAGCGCCCAACTATCGACCACGTGGAAGTACTTCTGCGGTTGATAGTCAAGCGTGAGCACGATGTCTTCGTTGACCAACGGTTTGCCGAGCACTTTCTTTGCTCGAGCCATCGGCTGGTTGGGATCATCTGACCGAATGATGTCTTCGGTGTATTGGGGATACCCAGCCAAGAGTTGGCGGATGAAGAAATCCTGTCCATCTTGGACGGTGACATTGACGGCGTAGGCGCGCTTACCCGCATCGTCGCCGGTGAGTATCTCCCAACTGGGATCGATCTCGCCGATTTGGAAGGCGTAACTGCGATCAGCACTCTGCACAGTCACAGAGTTGCCCGGCACGGCTGGCAGATGAACCGGCTCGGCGCGGGGAACCTGGATCACCACGGTTCGCCGGAGAATCGGCGCTTGGCCTTCGACTTTCGTCCCAAAGTACCACACGCTGCCGATCGCCAGAATGATGATGCCGGTATGGATCATCCATACGCCATAGTTGATCACCTTGAAGGGGATGCGACGGAGCGTGGTCACCACCAGGGTCAGGCAGATGAGCGCGATTAGTGTCTTGAACGGCCACCAGTGGAACCATTCGAACTCCGTCATCTCGAAGCCGCGATACTGGCGAACGGTGAGCTGAATCCAAGCGTCCGGGAAGTTGAAGATGTTCAAGCTTGCCGGCAACCACAATCCAGCCGAGCCAACCGACGAGTAGAAGAACAAAAGGACCAACAGCACGATGCCGGTCCACACGCTCGAAAATAGATCGAGCAGCCATCCAAGCGGCCTGCCGAGAGAGGGGGCCGTCGCCTCTGAGTTCGTTGCGCTGCGGGAGTGGTTCATCGTCTTCTGGGTGGTCGATACTGCATCGTGGCAAGGTTCGCCAATAGTACGCATGAGGTCGCAACCGGGATAGAGGCGCAAGCGGATCGAATTGCGATCGCCCGCAGAGCCATACCTGAGTGTGGCTACTGAACTGCTCCTTTGCGGGCGCTCATCGCATACTCGTGCAGCCAGATCGGTATCTGACGCTTAGACAGGAATTCGTCAATGATCTGTTCAGCCCGTCGGGGATTTTCCATCTGAATATGGCCCAATCCGTGCAGGGCGCTCATCAAGCACGAACTCGTGCGACATTTCTCGAGCACCGTCTTCAGAACGGCGAATCCCGACTCGGCGAGATGTGGATTCCGGTCGGGAAACAAGACCGCTCCCTCGATGCCATCCATGTCCCATATCATGTAGACCGCGATGTCAACTGAGAGAGAATCCGTGTAGTGGGTATCGGGGTCGGTTCCGCGCTTGCCGCATACAAGATCGAACAGATCCGTGTAAAATGTGGCTACCAAATCCATGCAGCGCACTTGCGTCTCACTCGGCACCGCCTTAGAAAACAGATCACTGAAGTACCCAGAGGCGAATCCAAAAAGATACCACGTTGCATCTGCAATTTGCTGGTCGGAGTATCGCTGTGTGATGAATCCTGGTGATCCGAATATCCTTGTGACGTAGTCCGCCAACACGATCGGATCAAAGCTGCAGAACATGTCAGCCCGATCATTAGCTTCCTCGTAGCCTGGCGAACCGTCACGGAAGTTGGAGTCCGCATACCCTTGGGTAAAGCAATACTCAACCCAATCATCGAGGCTTGGCGCCGGATGTCGCTCCATCGGGGCTGATGACCTCGCCGTCTCTATTTCTTCGCATAATCGTACACGCCCCGGCCGGTCTTATTGCCCAAGTGACCGGCGGTGACGAGTTGCCGCAGCTTTGGGCAGGGGAAGTACTTCTGATCGCCCAGTTCCCGATAGAGCACCATCATGATGTCGTGGCAGACATCCAGGCCGATGAAATCCGCCAGGCGAAGCGGCCCCATCGGGAAGTTGCAGCCGAGCTTCATGATCTCGTCGATGTGCTCAGGCTCAGCGACGCCATCCATCCATGCGTGGAACGCTTCGTTGATCATGGGCATCAATACACGGTTGGACACGAAGCCCGCGCGGTCGTTGGCGGGCACGGGAGTCTTGCCCATCTGCTTTGCGAGTGAGATCGTGCGCTGTGTAGTTTCGTCGCTTGTCGCGAGTCCTTTGATGACTTCGACGAGTTTCATCACCGGTACGGGATTGAAAAAGTGCATGCCGATCACGCGCGAGGCGCTATCGCCGACGGATGAGGCGATGTCGGTGATGGAGATGGAAGAGGTGTTCGTTGCTAGGACAACGTCGCTGCCGAACACATCAACCAGCTGCTGAAAGATCTTCTTTTTGAGATCAGTGTTCTCGGTCGCCGCCTCGACAACCCAATCAGCGCCCCCGGCTTCGGCCATTGCAGCGTGGTAAGTGATACGCCCAGACGCTTCGTCCGCCTCGGTCTGCGTCATGCGATCCTTCTGAACATTGCGCGCGAGTGTCTTCTCGTGATACGTCTTGGCGCGATCGAGTTGATCTTGCGCAACGTCGATTTGATGAGCGTGGATGCCGTTCGTCGCCGCAGTCAGCGCGATCCCGCAGCCCATCGTCCCTGCGCCGATCACGGCGATACTGTTGATGTTAGCCATTAATCATGCCTTTCCCGAATTTGCTCGGTAGGACTATGTTACAAGTACAATAACGATCTGTGGGAGCCCGGGTAGGGCCCTCGGATTGGGAGGTCTCCACGCTATGGATGATCGTAGCATCGAGATGGAACGATTCACGTCTGCGATCGAGTTGATCCGCAGCGAGTTCCCCGAGCTTCAGATGGAAGTCGACCTGGAGCATCCGGAGATTCACGCAACTGCCGACTTTCCGGTGCAACCGGGACTTGGCTTCTTCTTCCACATCAATCTCCAGAATCGTGATGAACTCCACCTTTGGGCGGACGTTCTTTGGGCCTCGTGGTTTCCGGTTGGCGACGACGACGTGTTCGAGAAGTTCATGGATGCCGTACTTGGCATACTTTCGGGAGAGTATCGGATCGTCGAGAACCGGCTCTTGGGCACCCATCTCAACGCCCAACTCCAGAAACCGTGTGGACACGAGTGGCAGACGGTATTCACGTCCCGGGCAGTGCCTTCGCTGGGGTTCTTGCCTCTACCGCGGACGAAACGATACATTCAAAATCGTGCTGCGACCTGAATCACTGCGCTTTTCGCGCCTGCTTGTACTGTGACAGGACGATATCCTCGGAACTTGTGAAAACCGACTCAGGCAGTTCGTCGAACACCGCAATCTCGGTGAGCTCCCGCGCTCGACCGTTCCGCTCGCCACGATCACCGGAGAGCATGATTCGCCCGTGGCGCTTCCAATTCTTCCAGGGAATCTTGAAGCGCGGCTCAGCATCATCAGCCTTTGAAAAGAAATCCCACTGCTCGACGAGCTGTGTGTCCTTGGCGATGTATACGTGATACTTGTTCTGCGGTGTATTGCCAACATCTGTAAAGGTCAGTTGGACAACCTCCGCGGGGCGGCCATCTTCCATTGTCTTTTCGCCAAGAGAGTTGAGCGTCACGCCGGGATCCTTAAGTTTGTACGGCATAAGTAGCCAGTAGCCGTCGTTGATCCATGCGCCTTTGCCAAAGTTGAGCATCGTTGTGAGCGCCTCAGCGTCGTCGACCTCATCACCATTTCTCCACGCGCGGCCTTTGAGCGTGTTGATGTTCATCAGCAGGACAATCGGCTCGCCGGTCTGTCGATCAGTAGAGTCGATGCGCAGGTTGCCAGTGTGTTTGTCCCAGATATGGCGGCACGACCCGAAGAAATTCCACGCGATGTAGCGAGTCTCGTCCCACGCCTTACGCCCGCCCATCGCCTTCATGGTGAGGTCCGCTAAGGCAACCGCAGCGGGATCGGACGCTTCGGTCTTGATTTCCTCGGCGGGAGCGTTCGGATCGTCCGTCGCTGGGCGCGAGGTCGGCTGGGTGGTGGGCGGTGACTTCGGTTTAGTTTCCTGCGCAAAGCTCGAATGAACCAGGACGCAAGACACCATCCCCGTCAATAGTGTCAATCGAACGAATTTCGTTGAGGAAGTGATTGCGCTGAACATCATCGTCTCCTTGTCCTAGTTACCCAGGCGGATTATAGATCAACTCGCTCCAATTCCCTGGCGACGCTGAAACCCGCATCGATAATCGCCTCCCAGGCGGCGCTTCCGGCCTGCAATGACGGATTCGTATGATTCAGATGGATGAAACGGATCTTCGCCTTTTCTTCAGCGGGCAATGACTCAAACCGCTGCATCGACTCAGCAATGAACGGATGCGGGATGTCGGCCATGATTCGGTTTGGCAATTCGCCCTCTGCGTAAAACGTGCCATCAAGATACGCTACATCCACGTCCGCGATCATATCTTCGATGCGACGATCCCAGCGCTCCCACTTGTCGATATCGGGAATGAACAGCACCGATCGGGTTGGGCCATCGATGCGGTATCCCACGACTTCGGTGTACTCCTCACGATGCGGCACACGAAACGGCGTCACCGAAAGGCGCTCGTTCAGTTGAATCGATTGGTCGGCGACTATCTCGCGCAGCTCGATGTTCTTGTAGCGCACGAGCTGATCCCACGGGCCGTTGGTTGAGAGAAACTCGCCCATGCGCGGCATGACATAGACCGGCACGTTCTTCGCGCCCATCGCTTCATGCCCAAGATGCATCAAGCCAGTGTAGTGACCGATATGACCGTGTGTGAGCAAGATACCTGTAAGTCTCGCCCCCGGAATTTCCGGCCCTCCCTGAAAAGGCGCAAATTCATCGAGCATGCGCAGTTGATCCTTGAAATCCGGTGTCGCGTCAATAATCCAACGCTGTTGTGAAGCGGGATCAACAACGGCCAAGCAAGATACATGTCGGCGTTGAGATTGGTCGACCCATGCCTCGGCGCAGCAATCTTTCTTACATCCAGCCTGCGGAAATCCGCCGTCTTGAGCGATCCCCAGCACCACCACGAAAGGATCGCCTGATTCGGTTTCACTGTGATGCTGTGGATTAGGAGCCGTCACATCACACAGCGATATACCCACAATCACGGCAAGTTGGGCCTGCAACGGCCTGAGCACAGTAAAGCTCCAACAATGGGGACCGACGACACTCGACAATATCAGCTTTCGCCATCCAAGTCTCGCTGGATCGGCTTGTGCAGAGGCCGATCCACACCGTACAATCCCTTCCCGAAGAAAGGAGCTTGGCATGTCTCACCGTCCACAAACGAGCAATCTTCGTCTACGATCGCGCACTGCGATCACCCTCGGCTGGAGTGTTGGCTTGACGCTCACTTGGGCCTCGCAGGCTCAGGAGGACTACCGCAAACCGCCGGAGGAAATCGTCAAGATTCTCAGAGCCCCCAGGCTTCCATCCGTGAACATCGATCCGACCAACCGGACAATGATGCTGATCCATCGGCAGACAATGCCCACCATTTCGGACATGTCACAGCCGATCCTGCGCCTGGCGGGCCGGCGGATCAATCCGAACACGAACAGCCAACACGGCAATTCGGGGCTCATCGGCCTCACGCTCAAGGACATCGAGAGTGGGCAGGAAACCGTCGTTGACATCCCCGACGGGGCTCGCCTGGGCTTCCCGCGTTGGTCGCCTGATGGATCGAAGTTCGCGTTCACGCTCACGAACGACCAAGGCGTATGGCTCTGTGTCGGTTATACCGCAACCGGCGACTTCGTCTCGATTAGCGGCCAAGTGAACGGGATTTTCAGTCCGTTTACTTGGATGCCTGACAGCAACCGGCTCCTGGTTCACTTCCTGTCCAACAATCGCGGCGAAGCGCCGCAGCGCTCGCCCGTTCCAACAGGTCCGGTGATTCAGGAGGCTAGCGGTCGTACATCGCCGGTGCGCACATATCAGGACCTGCTGCGCGATGCGCATGATGAAGCACTGATGGATTACTACTTCACATCGCAACTTGCGATCGTTGACGTAGGAGGCTCTGGTCGCAAACTCATCGGCGAGCCGGCTGTCTACGGCAGCGCGACCCCGTCGCCGACCGGCCGCTACTTGCTCGTGTCGCGCGTCGTTCGGCCGTATTCGTATCAAGTGACGATGCGATCGTTCCCCGCGATCGTTGAAGTTCGCGATCTACAGACCGGCGGTGTACACGAGTTGGTTCGCAAGCCGTTAGGGGATCAAGTGCCCATCGGCGGCGTGATAACCGGGCCTCGGTCACACCAATGGCAAGCGACAGCCGGCATCGATCGAATCTTCTGGGTCGAGGCGCTTGATGATGGTGATCCCAAGAAAGAGGTCGACCAGCGCGATCGAATCATGTTGCTTGGAAATCCCATGGCCGGTGTTGCGATTGAGGTCGCCCGCCTTGAAGATCGATACTCCGGAATGACGTGGGTTCAGGGAACGGACTATGCGCTGGTCAGCGAGTACGACCGCGATGAGCGATGGACCCGTTCATGGAAGATGACCTTCCCGCAATCAGCACCTTCGGCCTCGACGACCGATCCCAAATTGCTCTGGGAGCGCAACGTGCAGGATCGCTACGCCGACCCAGGTCGGCCGGTGATGATTACGAATTCTGCTGGCCGTTCAGTGGCGCAGCGAACGGGTGATTGGGTGTTTCTCTCCGGACGGGGCGCGACGCCGGAAGGTGATCGGCCGTTCCTGAGCCGGATGAATATTTCTACGCTCGAATTGAGCGAGCAGTGGCGATGTGAAGGCGAGAACTTAGAGTCGTTCGTCGCTTTGCTGCCCGGTCACAAGATCATTACGCGCTACGAGACGCCGATTGAGCCGCCGAACTACTTCGTTTACAACGTTGATGACGACACGCGCACGCCGATCACGAACTTCGAGCATCCTGCGCCGCAGCTTCGTGATATTCACAAAGAAATGGTGACGTATGAACGCGACGATGGCGTGGAGCTTTCGGCGACGTTGTATCTTCCACCCGGTTACGACGAAGATCGCGACGGGCCGTTGCCGCTTCTGGTGTGGGCGTATCCGTTGGAATACAACAACGCGTACACAGCCGGGCAAGTCAGTGGTTCACCCTATCGGTTCACGAGCATCGGCGGCTCATCGCATTTGTTCCTGCTCTTGCAGGGCTATGCGATCATGGATCGCGCGACGATGCCCGTGGTCGGGTCCGATCCGGAGACCGTCAACGACACGTTTATCGATCAGATCGTCGCCAGCGCCCACGCGGCGATCGACTACGCAGCCCAGCGCGGCGTAGGTGATCCCAACCGCGTCGGCGTCGGTGGACATAGTTATGGCGCGTTCATGACGGCCAATCTTCTGGCGCATTGCGATCTATTCCAAGCTGGGATCGCTCGCAGCGGCGCGTATAACCGATCGCTTACACCGTTTGGTTTCCAAAGCGAACGGCGCACGTTCTGGGAAGCGCCGGAGATCTACTTCAAGCTCTCGCCCTTCATGCATGCGGACAAGATCAACGAGCCGCTCCTGCTCATCCACGGCCAGCGCGATAACAACTCCGGCACGTTCCCGATCCAGTCACAGCGGTTGTATCACGCAGTGAAAGGTCACGGCGGAACGGTGCGGCTCGTCATGCTTCCGGCAGAGAGTCACGGCTATCGAGCTGAAGAATCCATCATGCACGTCCTCGCGGAAATGGTCGATTGGTTTGACAAGCACGTGAAGCTGAGTGCTGAGGAGGCGACGAGCGGGTCGTAACGCTGCCGCTGAACTGACTGGGATCAATGTAGTTACCCACGGATTGCTATCCGTGGGCGTCGCGGAGGAAGGGGTGTCAGGTGAACAATCCGTAGACCCACTTGGAGAAACTGAACAAGGCCTCCGAATCCTGCAAAGGTAGCCGTACCAGGGAAACAAGATGGAGGATAAGACCAATTATGTAAACCGGATGAATTCGACGACGGGTAGCGAAATCGAATGCCATACCGAAAAGGATCGGTGAAGAATACAGTACGAAAAGGATGAGTGGAAACGCAGACAGAAAAGTCATCCGACCAACCGCCGGCCCCATCAACACAACCGTCGCAACAATGATCAGGCGCTTATGAATCTGAGGGCTCTTGCGGTAGGCAATTGCAGCCGTAAGAAAACCGCTAAACAATAATAAGTCGACCGACGAAATGACCAGCGAACGGTGTGCTTCGCGAACATCACCTGCCGCCATATGATCAGAAAATCGCATGGCCAGCGCGGTAAGAACTACTGCGACCATCAAGGCTGCATACCCGACGGCGAACCACCCCAACTTCCTATGCCACTTCAGACGCCCGGTGTACGCAAGCAAGGTCTGTGCAACAAAGAGCACGATCCAGCCTGAAAAAACGACCGCATGAATCTCGATGATGGGTTTTAGGTCGAAGGCGCCCCGGAGCAGTAGTCCGTAGTAGGTAGGCCAAAAGCCGACGACAACCAACGCAGCCATCCATAAGCCCAGCGCAAGATAGAAGCTCCGCGACAAAGGATTCGGTTGGCTGCGGGGTTGCTGGGTCATGGATTGGATGATTACGTTACCCGCGGATTGCTATCCGTGGGCGTCGCGCAAGGAGGCAATTTGCGTTATCCCTCATTCCACTTCTTCAACGCCGGCCCCGTGTAGTTCGCCAGCGGGCGGATGATGCGGTTGTATTTGTGCTGCTCCATGATGTGGGCGCACCAGCCGGTGATACGGCTCGCAACAAAGATCGGTGTGTATTGCGGGACGGGAATCCCCATCACGAAGTACGTCATACCGCACGGGAAATCGACGTTGGGATAAATATTCTTCTTCTCGAACATGATCTGCTGCACGCGGTCGCCGATGTCGAACCACTTTTTCGAGTCCGGCCCTTGCTGGTCAGCAATTTGCAGACCCCACGAGCGCAGGATTCCCGCGCGGTGGTCGCCGTTCTTGTATACGCGATGCCCGAAGCCCATCAGCTTGCGTTTCTCAGCAAACGCCTCAGCCATGAACGAATCCACATCACCTTTGCCCGCGGAGATGTAGGCGTCGATGTCCTTGAGCATTTCCATAGCCTTTTCGTTCGCGCCGCCATGCAGTGGCCCTTTCAGTGCGCCAATCGCGCCGCACACCGCTGAGTGCATATCCGCTTCGGTCGAGGCGATCACGCGCGCCGCAAACGTAGACGCATTGAAATCATGCTCTGCATAAAGGATCAGCGAAACATCCATCACCTTGGCGATCAACTCGCTGGGTTTCTCGCCCATCATGCACCACAGCAAGTTTGCCGCCAAGTCAAGATTCGGATCAGGATCGACCGGCGTCTTGCCATCGCGATTCATCTGGCCGTAGCCGATGATCGTGGGAATCTGCGCAAGCAATCGCTTGGACTTGCGCAACCCGGCCTCGGGCGAATGGTCTTCGCAATCGGGATCGACATGCGAGAGGAGCGAAATGCCAGTGCGAAGGATTCCCATGGGATGAGCGTCATCGGAGCCGGGCTCGCTGCGCGCGATCTTGCCGATGACTTCTAAGATGCCGCGATCAACGGCGCGCATCGATACCAGTTCGTCCTTGAAACGCTTCAATTCATCTGCGCTCGGCTTGTGCCCCACGAGCAACACATGCGCGACTTCTTCAAAGGTCGCGTGCTCAGCAAGGTCAGCGATCTCATACCCGCGATAGATCAGCTCGGTTTGCGAAACCTGGCAGACTTCGGTGTCGCCAATGGTCTGCCCCGCCAAGCCGCGCGTGTCTTTGGGTTTTTCGGAGGGCTTTACTTCGGTCGAGGTAGTCATGGTCATGATCCCAAAGAGACAGACAAATAGATGAACAACAGGCTCATTCAGCCGGCACGTACCCCTTTTGGCCCGCCCACCGCCAGCTGAGAGTCTATGGTAGCCGATTCATCCGAATTGTGATTTGCGATCGCCAGCGTTGATTGCAGCCGGTTCAATGAGAGGGCCGGATCAACTGTTCCGCTTCAGGACGACGAATTTTGCACCGGGTAGATCGACCGGCGCGATGCGCTCCTTGCAGAACTCAATCAGCACATCATCAAGCTCGGTGAAGAAATCCATGAAGTACTGCCGCGTTGATTCGTTCATATCCGACTTGAGAATCGTCGCCATCGTTGTGCCGATGTTTTGGAATCTGGCGCGCAGGCTGTTCTCCGGCCCGTCGATTCCCATCATGGCGTTCCCGAGAAACAGGCATGGCCGAATTTCAACAATGCGCAGGCCTGCAGCATTAACGACTCGTTCAAATTCATACCGACTGCGCACAAGCATCCAGTCCGTGCGCATGGTCATGCGCGGCAGAAACTCGGTCGTCACAATGCAACCCTCGGGCGCAACAAGCTGTGATAGGTTGGCAATCGCTTGAGCAAACAGCTCCGGCTCGGGGATATGAAACAGCACATTGGCAATGTTCACCAGATCAAATTGCTCGCCGAGATTCAGATCCGGTTGTGTGATGTCTGCAATTTTGAATTCCACGGTCGTGCCGGGCGCATCGGGCGACCATTTGCGCAGCAGATCGATGGAAGCTGTTGTGTAGTCAACGCCGATCAACCGCAGCGGCGCGAAACGATCGAGGAAATATCGAATCCAACGCCCCGAACCGGTGCCGACATCAAGGACGCGCCCACCGTTGACACGCATCCCAAGGTCGGCAATAAGTCGTTCATACCGCGGGTAGATCGCCGCATCATGGAATTCGAGACTGTAAGTGAGATCGTCAACGCCTTCAGCCTTGTCGGATTTGCGTTTCCATTCAGTTTCGTAGTGGCTGTGGATGTCAGCTTGAGTCATCGGCATGTCGGTCGCTCGTCGTTGTCGAGGCGCACGATCTGCGCAGGAAATAGTCGAAACATCAGCACGTGGCGGATGTTTCGACCGAAACGATTCGTCAACCGTAGTATTTGTAGCTCAGCGAATCCAACGCGCACCGGGTCACTCGTTCCGCGGATTGTTCAGCGTTATAGGACGACGCTGCACTTACGGCATTAGAGCAGTTTCACTGAAGACGTAGCGGCTGCGTGCGCTAGTCATCTAACGCCACGATGAATATGCCGGTCCCAACGGGTAGATCGGCGCGACTCCGGTGGCACGGGCATCCTGCCCGTACACGTGTCACGCCATGACAAGTCGCACGGGCAGGATGCCCGTGCCACCGGACCATCGCATCGGCGAGGTTCGGATTGACTCGGGATGCCACCGGTCTTGAGGCAGCTACTTAGTCCCTCTTCTGCCATACCCTAACAATACAAGAGCAATGAAACTGCGCTAGAGTTTGTTCAGCGCGTTCGTCCATTGACGCTCGGTTGCTGCGACCTGGTCGGCAGGCACGTCGTAGGTGGACAGCTCGATCGCGATCTTGCTCTTGTCTGCCTTGTCATGAACAGTGAGCACGAACACAGCGTCGTTGAGACCAGGAATCGTGCCGACCAGACGTCGCCCCGGTTTGATCAGCTTGGTTATGCCGTGGACCGCAAGTGAGTCGGCAAGCTTCAGTGCAAAGGGTGAACCGAGCGAGAGTGTTTCGCCGCCGAACAATCGCGACCATGTCTCGGATGCCCGAAGATCGATCGTCGCAGCGATGTTGGTAACTTGTCGCACCACGCCGGCGTGATTCGGGACATAGTGTGACAGGATCGCCAGGAACATCGGCCAATCTTCGGCCGTGGCGTTGTACTCGCCGTCCCATTCTTTTTCCGGTCCTAAGCCTGCCTGCACGAGGCGCAGCACGGTCTTGCCGCCAGCGGATTTGAGGTGGTAGTCGGTGGTGATATCGACCGCAGCGATCGAATCTTCAGCTCCAAACGGCCCGCGATGCTCGGTAAACTGAAGCTGCTTGGGCGGATCCCAGATGGTAATCGGCGCTTCGCCTTCACACTCCGACCCCCATGAAAGCCAGATCGATCCACCCTTGCCAGGCGTGACGCGCGCATCGTGAGGGAACCAACTCTTCAGTTGATCCGCTTCGGTGAGCGCCTTCCAAACGTCCTCGATCGACGCATCAATCTCGACCTCAAGGACGATCGTTCGGGATTGTTGTGCGGTTGATTGATCGGTCATAGTCGTGACTCACCTGGAGTTGGAGTACATGGACTTCATACAGTCGGCGCAGCGGCAAATAGGCACGCCATCATCTCGTCCCATCGTTTCTGGAGCGCATCGGTTTCCTCGGTCGGCAAACCGTATGTTGACAGCCAGAGGTTCACTTCTTTGTGCGGATCGGTGCCGTATGGATCGTCGATGCGCACGCGCAAGAATGCGTTGTTGTGATTCTCGACCGTGGCGCAAAGATCATGGGGGCGTTTGATGATGTGGATCTCACCCTCCAAGGTGTCGCCGGTGGACATCGTCACCGCGTACCGATCGCCCGGCTTGAGCGCATCGACAGTGCCCTTAGCACATAGGCCATCGCCGGTCATCAGACGATCCCAGGCTTCCGCAAGGCTCATTTGGTCGAAGGTTTGCCGGGCATGAACAACCACGCGCTTCTGATCACGGTGGTTTTCCAAATAGTGTCTTAGACCGCGCAGCTCAAACTGCCAACCGCGCACGGTGCCATCGTACTGATGATCCCAACTTGGTTCGGGCGAGAATCCGGTATGAACCAGGCGAAGTAGAGTTGTCGAGCCGCGCGTTTCAAGATGAAAATCGACCGCAACAGGAACAGGTGCGAACGTACCGTTGGCCTTGGCCTCGGCTGCTTGCTCCGGCGGCGTGGCGTCGATCCACACGAATTGAAGATGCTTGTTCTCTTCCCAAACACGAATGAGCGATTCGTGTTTGCAATCGTCCACTTCGTCACCCCACGTCATTGCGATCGACCCACCAACACCCGGTTCGACACGGGCGTTGAGCGGAAACCAGTTCGTCAGTTCGTCTGCATCGGTCAGCGCTTTCCACACCGCATCGACGGGCGCTGCGATTTCAAATTCGGTCTCGATGGATCGGGTTTGTTGTGCGCTAGTCATCATCGGTCTCCTTGGAAGCGGCGTGGTCTTTCTCCTCAGCCGCTGCTTGTTCATCCGTTTTGGTTATTGTCGGATGCGCGCCGATCAGGAAGCGCATCGCACGGCCATCGGGCGCGCTGTCGTTGTGATACTTCGCGATCAAGTTGGCGAATGTGTTGGCAAGCTCGTCAGTAAACGCGTGGCGATCTTTCGCCGATGCGAAGCGAACGTCTGCTTGAAGGGTCAGCGTGGCTAAATTCTTGTCAACGTTTTTAGCTCGGCGGCGCAACACGATCACATCGCGCACCATCCGCCAAGCACTAGCCATCAGATAGGTCGATGAGAATCGATCCTGCACTTCGTCAGGCGTGTTGCCCAGTGATCCCAACACCTCGGGGCTGATCAGATAAGAACGAGCGGTGCGACAGACAATGCGCTCCAGGCAGTTGCCCTTTTTGCGTTCCTCAACCAGCTCGGTAAATCCCGCCTGCTCCAGTTCACGCAAGTGGTAATTGACCTTCTGACGGGGCAGGCCCAATCGTCTGGCGAGCTCAGCCGCCGAGGCTGGCTCATCCAGCTCCGACAGCAATTGGCTACGGATGGGGTGCAAGACCATCGCCGCCCGTGAAGGCTCCTCAATAACCTGCATGTTGGATCGAGCAACAGCTGACACGGCGGTCTACTCCCTGAAGGCGGCTCGCCTGGGGTCCCAAGTCAGGCGACCCGTCTTGAGCCTCGATCACGGCAAAGCCATGACCACTGAAGACCACTGTAGACCGACAAAGTTATTTGTCAAGCAAAAAATATAGTTCGGCTGATAGTTGAGGTAACTATTCCCTTGGCTCATCGGAATCTAGGACGGGAGTTCGCCGTCTCATGACAAGCTCCACCAAGGACACGATCCCATAGGCAGCGCCGGCCGCCAACGTGCTGTAGATGGGCGCGAAGATGAAGCCGATCGCCGCCGTCGATGATGTCGACATCATGATCGACAGGACCATCCAGATCATCAGGACACCTGGCGCTATCACGAGAGCCACATGCCGCAACAGGCTTTGTTTTGGGCGCAGTACCTCGATGAGGAACACAAGGCCGAACGGCGGCAGCATGAAGAGGAAGGCCAACACGGGGACGGGAGACTCGATGAGCACGGGGGCGAGCCAGGCGATGACCGGAGGGGAGACGGCGATGATCGCGTGCGCGGCCCACGGCTGTCGGACTGGTTTAGGCGTGGGGATTGGTCCGGGACGAGTCGGCGGCGTCTGTGGATGGATAGACTCGGTCAACGCAGAATCTCCTACCGTATGATGACTGTAGCCGGTTGGTCGCACCCACGAGCCACGCCACGCTCTGGGCAACCTGTCGTCCTGAGACTTGGGGCTCTTGCCGTTGGACTTTGCCTTGCGCAGCAGTTACTTCTTAGCCTCGGCATCCAATTCGGCCTCTCGCCTGTACCCACGATGCCCTTTACGGCAGCATATAGCTCAGGAAGATGAAAAAGGCACTGAGGTGGATCACCCATATCAGGACCGCCCACATGACCTGGCGGGGCTGTGGTTGCCTGACGAATCGCCTGCTGAAGATGATGATCGCCCCGGCGACGGCTGCACTGGCAAGGAAAAACGATCCGGTAAGGATCACACCGAGTGGAACGGAAGAAGGTGGCCGAAGGTTCCCCACGCTCAACGCGATCAAAAACATCACCGCCATAATGCCGGCCGTGACGCCGGTAAAGATTCCCGGGGCGACCGTAGCGAGCAGCCAGCGGATGGGGTAGGTCCGCCCACCCACCTTCAGCACAAGCGGCTCTTCACATTCCGGGCAGACCGGCTTCGTGAGATTTCGCAGGTTGTAGCCGCAGCACGGACACGCTGCGTCTCGATCGCGCACAAACGCTAGAAGCAGTCCGTCCGCATCGGTCAGCAGCTCAGGCTGGGGCGACGCACCCATGATCAGCTTGAGGCGCTGGGAAAATCCCACTGCTCGGACGGTGTGTAGTTCAGCAGATCGTATAGCTCAGATCGAGTTTGCATCTGATCAACTACGCCGCTGAGTGTGCCCTTGTTCTTGAGTTCCGTAAGGCCGGCCTCGACCGTCTTCATCGCCATGCGCATCACGCTCAATGGATAGATCACCAGTTGATAGCCCAATTCGGCGAAACGGCTGGTTGGGATATGAGGCGTCTTGCCAAACTCGGTCATGTTGGCCAGCAGCAAACCAGGCGAGCCGGCGGCGAACGCAGCGAACTCGTCCTCACTTTCCAAACCCTCTGGGAAAATCATTTCAGCACCGGCTTGGCGATACGCGTTGGCGCGGTTGATCGCGTCATCCATACCAGCGACCGAATGTGCATCGGTTCGCGCGATGATGAGTAGATCGCTAGCGAGCCTTGCGGAGACCGCTGCGGCGACCTTCTCGACCATGTGATCGATCGACACGAGCGTCTTGCCCTCTAAGTGCCCGCATCGTTTGGGGAAGACCTGATCTTCAAGGTGCAAGCCTGCTGCGCCTGCACGCTCGTAGTCGACGACGGTTCGGGCTGTAGATTCCGCTTCGCCGTAACCGGTATCCGCATCGACAATCGTGGGCAGGCCGCTCGTTTGCGTGATCTCACGAATGGTGCGACACATTTCACTGAGCGAGATCAGGCCGATATCGGGGACGCCCGCAACATTGGCGGTCGCCCCGCCGGAAATGTAGCACGCGTCAAACCCAGCTCGCGCGACGGCGCGCCCAACCAGCGCGTTGAACGCCCCAGGCGCAACGACTGTGCCGCGCTGCATGGCCTCACGAAGGATTCTGCCGGGATGGGTGGTCATGTTCGCATGATCGGGTCAATGAGGGGTTTGCTGAGGAACGCAGTGTGACATAAACGCAACGATTGTTCATGTCGGCTCGGAGACATCCTCCACTGAATCGGTCGAAGGCGCCGAATCTGATTCGTTTGCCGACGGCAAAAACATCTTCCCCGCGGCGATTGCCAGGACAACCGCCAACATTCGCCGCAGCGCAATATGCCCGAGGCGCCGGCTGCCGATACCCGACCCGATGAACCCGCCGACGGCGACGGCTGCCCCCCACACGCCGATCGCTGCCGGCTCCAAGGGAAGCGTCGCGCCGCTACGAACGGTGCCTGCGACGACTCCTGCCAGACCCGCCAGGGAGTTTACGAGGATGAAGGCTGCACAGACACCTGCGGTTTGCCGGGCTGTGGCCCATCGCGCAAGAAGCAAGACAGGGGCGAGAAAGATCCCGCCGCCGACGCCGATTAGCCCCGAGACAATGCCGATGACGCCGCCGGTCGCCAGCGCTGCGGGCATTGGGACGGCGCGCGTCGTTTCGGATGCGCCTTGCGGCAGGTGCGCAAACAACCTGTAAGCAGCGAACACCAAAACGACTCCAAGTACGATTTTGTAGAGCGTCGGATCGACATTGATCATCCCGCCGAGGAACGCGCACGGAACGGACGCTATAACAAACGGCCAGAGTAATCTGGGGGTAAACGCACCCACGCGTGCAAAACGAAACAGGGCGATCGAGGCGACAAGCACATTCAGCGCAAGCGCCGTCGGCCGAAGATGAGCCGGCGCCAATCCCGCCAGAGCCATCACCGCCAGGTAACCCGATCCTCCGCCGTGTCCCACCATTGCATACACGATGGCGACGACGAGAAACGCCAACCCGAGCAGCCCGATTTGATTTGCTGCGAGGTGCTCCAAGATGAATCAACCACACAAAGCCAGGAAAGGGCGCGCCCATGGCGCGCGGAGAAGGATGATAGCCGACCGTTAAAATCGTCGCTAGGCGGGGGTTGTTGGCCGCATCGACGACTCTTGGTCCGAGAATTCGCTTGAGCGAACTGCATCGGCCCCTGGGAATACCCGATGCTAAAGTTGAGGCGGACCACCCGCCAGGAATTGGGGATCGCTCAGCATGGAACCCAACGCACCCGTCAGCCACCACCCGAAGCCGCGCTGGTCTGGACGGCTGTGGCTGCCGTTATCGTTCGCAGGTTTGATCGTTTTGTGCATCGTGATTTTGCGCGGCGGCGCGCCTCGCTCGCATACGGTCTCACGTGTGATTCGCGACGTGCATCAGGTTGCGCTGAAGCAACCGGACGGAGGGCTGATCGGATCGTGGTGGATCGCTGCGAAAGACATCGATCCGTTGACCGGCGAGCTGCTGTCATTCAGCGTGGAGTGCGGTCCGCTGCACTTTGGATCCCGAACGGCGCTGGTCGTGGTCGATCCTGAGGCGAACACATTCCAGTTTGTGATGCAGAATGTGGTCGTCGCTCGGGCTGATCGCGGAGACGGCCGGCGAAAGGGCCATGACTTCGTGCTGGATGTGGACTCGTACACGCTCGGGCCGATTCCATATCACATCGATATCGTGGCGGACGACGGCCGATCGGCGCAGCGCAATCGGACCTCACTGCGGTCGGCTGCGTCGCTGGAAGACGATTGAGGCAATCTTGAATCTGCTGCCGCCTTGGCGCACACAAAGAAACCCGCAAACTGAGGTTACGGGTGTAGGGGTCGAGATTCGTGTTGTCTCAGTCAGACGAAGTCAGTTGTGACGCACTTCGTCGGCCTCAGAATCCGCGAGCTCGAGCTTGAGCGCGGGGATCAACGCCCACCTGATTCGTTCGTGCGGTGCGCCCTCGCCGGACGTGGCGGTGATGCGGAGAATACCTGCAAGATCGTTATCGAGGATTGTCTTTCGCAGCAGCTTCGGCAACGGCTTGTCAGGATCGATCACCCCAGCGGGAAGGTACTTGCGTATTTGAACCTCCATGTCGGCGTCATCGGTAACGACGCGCCACCCACTACCGCGGTACTTCTGAAGCATGTTGTGTACCTTGGCTTGCACCAACGGATTGGCGGCGGCGGGATGGTCGTTGAGGAACAGCCAAGCGCGACTGGCTGCTGCCGACGGAGGAATGGGCAAGATGTACGGCGCCGCGGCTATATCCCGGCTTGTGGAGATAGTGGCGTTCTGCCGACTGTAACGTTGAGCCAGGAGCACAAAGCCCACGATCATCGCCAACACGACATACCCGATCGCAGGCGTCGAGCGGTGCTCAGAATGACGGCGGCGAAGATGAGTACGCGTGCGGTTACGGATCTCCTTGGCTCGTGCGCGTGCAGCTTTGATCTGCTCGCGCGCTGCTCGCCTGGGGCTAATCGTGCGATCGCGCACCTGCTGACGAAGCGCGGCTGTATCCGCTCGGAACGCTCTGGCCTGTTCACGGAACACCGTTGCGCCTTGCTGCACGGCAGCAGCCACTTGCGGAGTCGCAGGCTGAGGGGCAACCGCCGGCTCACCGGCGTCAGCGACGTCATAGGCGCCAGTCCACCAATTGGTAACGCGAAGCAAAGGGCGTCGACCGCGCGTAGGCTTCGCCGGTTGGGCGGCTGGCGACGGGAACGAACCGACATGCACGCCTTGTTGATCCACCGAAACACCCCAGCCTCGGACATCAGCAGCCTCCGCCGGATCGTTGGGCGGCTTGGGCGAACCGGCTGCGGCCACCACCTGCGCTACACCCGCTTGATCCACAACGAACTGCCCATGACCTGATCCGGCCACCGACGGCAAATGTGCCGGTTTGACCGAGAACGGATCGGGCGCGCTGCTGAGATACCGCAAGTCCGCAAGCATCTGGTCGGCCGTTTCGTATCGCTTGTTGTAGTCAGCCATGGATCGGCGAATGATCCACCGCATTGCTTCGGGGCTTCGTTTGTTATACGCGCTCAATCCGCCGTGCGCGGGGAATGTATTTTCCGTGATGAAGTAAAGCACAGCGCCAACGGCGTAGATATCGAACTTCGCACCGTCAACTTGATGCACTTTGACGCCGCGAAGCGCCATTCGCACCATCTCCGGATCGCGGAAGTACTCCGTGCCATGCGTTGTCAGCGTCATGGCTGAGCGCAACGGCGTGACCAGTCCAAGGTCGACCACATGAGCTCGGCCGCCATGAATGATGATGTTCTCCGGCTTGACGTCCTTGTGCCAAAGCCCCCCGCGGTGATACTCAGAGAGCGTTCCCAGCAGATCCTCGACGTAGCCGAAGACAACGCCGAGCTGCGGAGTGCTGAGGCCGTTGGAACTTGACTTGCCATGCAGTTGCCGAGTGATGAGTCCGAGATGATCGCCCTCGTGGTACGGCATGATATAGAAGAACCGATGCTCATCCATGCCATGCTCAAGCACCAGCCCGAGTTGCTTGGCGGCCTCAAGCGCACGCGACTCACGGACAATCTGCGGCAGCGATGAACCGTCGGTCAGCGCAAACGACTTGATGACGACGCGATCGGGCAACTCACTATTTCGGGCTCGCTTGGCAGCGTTGGGCTCAGCGATATACAACTTCGCGCCCGATCCACCGCCGGGCAACGAACCGACGATCGTGTACCCGTCATATTGCCCGGCGCGACGCGAGGGCTTGTCAGACGTCGGGGCATTGATCATCGCCTCGTTGACGCGCTCCTCGACACCCTCAAGCAGACCGCCGAGCAAGATAAGCCGCAAAGGACGTTGCAGCGCAACGCGGTAGATACAGTTGCTGCCGATGCTACATTCGCGCTTGATTGACTTGCCGAAGTGTCCCGCTGCGGACCATCGACCGATCACGATATTCATAAGTAAAAGCGGCATAAGCACGATCATCGCGATGATCGAACCGACAAAGCGCACCGAGTCTCTCAGCATGCCGCTGATGAACTGATAGATGTGCGCAATGAACCAGCCAATGCCCTTGAACACGCCAACGACGAGCCAGCCGACGCCCTTGAGCAGCGGCACGAGCACGAAGGCGATCACGAGGCCAGCCACGACTAAGCCAAGTAGGAACAGGATGAGTCCGCCTATGGATACCATTTCTTTATCTCCCTACCAGTCTGCCGCACCATGCGGCGGGAGTGAACGTAAACCTTCTAGAACACTTCTGAGGCTGCTGCCTCGTCCCGGACTAACAACTGTGATTGTCTGTGATAGATATCTCGAAGTCCGTCGTCGAACATTACATCATCGTCGTTGAGGCCCGCTCGTTGCGCCTCCTGCTGCTCATCCGCCGTGAAACTGTAGGTCGCGATCGTCTCTGCCAACCGACGGCGCAGCAGCTCACGCACGCGCTGCAAGTATCTGCTCACCGTCGGTTCGCTCACACCCAGCTGCGCCGCGACCTCTTTGCCGGACGTACCGTCAAACACACGCATTCGATACACCTGAAACGGCATGAAGTCCGCTTCGGTTTCCGTCTTGCGGATTGCCGCATAGACCTTGGCCCGGAACACGCTTTGTTCATAAGCCGCGTCGGCCTCAATAGAGGCAGCTTGGCTCATGAACCGCTCGTCAAACTCGGTCGGCTTTCGCCCGCCGCCACGCTTCAGCGCCATGCGGCGATCGATCTCATCACCCAAGGCATGTTTGGCGATGGACAAGAGCCAGGTGCTGAACCTCGCTCCACGGCTGGGGTCATACCGGTCGATTGAATCCGAAAGCGCCGCCAACGTCTCCTGTGTGAGGTCCCGGACGGTCTCGACGCCGATCCGGCCTCGGCCCCATTTAGAGAGCTGGGCGCGCAGCACCGGGCCGAACGTTTCCCACAGTTCATACCACGCAGCCTCATCGCGATCGCGAAGCCGCTTGACAAAAGATGTCGTCAGCGTGTTCATCACTCCATCCGGTTGTTAGGCGAGCGGCACCCGGCGTTTCAGGTTAACCGCTGCATCCTGCGGCGATTCCTTATCTGTCAAGTGTACGAGGCTGCCCGCCTGCTTAGACGTCGCAATCCATTCATTTGCGGACATTCCAGCGCGAAACGTCAAATAAGGGCGGTTTTCGGACCGCCAGTGACCGCCAGCCGACCCTTCAGTCACTTTCAACACCAAAAAAGACGCTTTCCCGTGAAAACCCAAGGTCCAGCCTCCCAATGACATTGACGAGACCAGCGTGCCCTAGACGCCTATTTGAACGAAACCCCCGTCAGGCTTTCAAGCTGAAAGGAACCAACAATGAGCTTCACACGATCTATTATCAGGTGGGGCCTGATCAGTGGACTGGCACTTGGTGGCCTGACGTTGCTGATCGGTCCGCAAAAAGTCGCCTACGGCCTTCATCAGATCCGAGCACAAGCACAGATGATCGTCGATCGCGTCGGGGACGAGCCCGCCGCTCTGCGACACCAACTGGAGCGAATGGCTGACCAATACCCCGACCGCATCGCCACCGTCCGTGGTGAACTGGCCGAGGTCGAGCATCAGTTGGCCCAGTTCAACCGCGATGCTGAGATCTCCAACCGAGTCGTGGCCATGACCACCGAGGATCTGACCGAGCTCAAGACCCTCGTGGTAAACGTCAGCAATCCCGGCAATCGCTCTTTCCTGCGATTCAAGGGTGTCCGCTTCGACGTGCCCCAGGCTTACACCGAAGCGCAGCGCATCAACGATGTCCGTATCAACTATCAGGATCGCGCTGCTTCCAACGTGCAACAGATCAGCATGCTCACTGAGCAGAAGAGCCGTCTCACCGAAATCTGCGATCGACTCGAAAGTGAGTACGCGACCTTCCAGACGCAGATGTGGCAGCTTGATAGTCAGATCGACGCCATCGAGCGCAACGAGCGACTCATCGAGATGACCAAGGACCTCCAGGCCACGCTCGACAGTTACGACCGCTGGGGTGAGATCGGCAACCTCAAGCAACTTCAAGGCAAGCTGGCTGAACTCCGCACGATCCAGAAGGCTCAGCTTGACACTCTCCGTCAGACCGGCCTTCGCATCGACTACGCCAAGCAAGCCGCTTCCCAGATCGACTCGCCCGGCGTTGACGTGCGAGCCCATCCCTTCGACGGCATCGATGTGAACGTCGAAACCAACGAAGACACCCCGGCAGTAGTCGACTCCTTCGCCTGGTTCGACAAGCCCCGCATCGCCCAATAAGTCGAGCCCTCACCCTTACCCACAATTTTGCAGATCAGCGGCACATCTGAACGATGTGCCGTTTTTCTTCCAATCGACTGACAGGAGGTCGTCAATGATGTCCCAGGATGCGATGATGTGCGTGAGAAGGCGCCGCCGGCCGGCGACATGGATTGCGGTGGCCGCCAAACTGGGCCGACACAGAGCACGCAGACTCACGCCGCGTCAATTCATGCTGACGATCGCCAAGCGAGGCGGCTATCTGGATCGGAAGCACGATCCCCAGGCGGGCTGGAAAGTGTTGTAGCGTGGCTGGTACGACATCAGTCTGTTGGTGGAAGGAGTAGAACTCAGATGACAAAGACTCTTACGCACCAGATGTGGGTAAGGGTGAGGACCAGAGTCCCTGGGCTTCTTCGACGTTCAAATGCGCTACCCATAGCGTAACGCAGTTCGAAGAATCCTCAGCGGCGCCCCCGTTGATCCGCCAGGCGCTCTTCCCAACGGGTGTCGAGATCATGGGGGACGTTGACCAGGTCAAGCAATTTGCCGGCCATGAAATCCACCAGGTCATCCACGGACTTGGGAAGTAAATAAAACCCCGGCGAGAGCGGCGCGATGATCGCTCCAGCTTCACTTAGGCGCTTCATGTTGCAAATATCGATGTGACTGGCCGGAGACTCGCGCACGGCGAGGACCAAACGGCGGCGCTCTTTGAGCGTGACGGCCGCTGCTCGCTTCAGCAGATTGTCGCCGAGCCCCGCTGCGATCGCACCGAGCGTGTTACTCGAACACGGCACGACAATCATCCCATCATGAAGAAACGAACCGGAAGCGATCGCTGCACCGACGTCGTTGTCGTTATAGATCGTCACAAGCTCGCCGCGCCCGGCGGTGAGCGCATCGGGGTCGAGCTTCTTCAACCCCAGTTCATCGAACATCAACCGTCTGCCGTAGCTGGAGAGAGTCAGATGGATTTGAACATCCGCTTCGGCCAGTAGCTGCATGATGCGAAGGGCGTATGCCGCGCCGCTGGCTCCGGTGATTCCGACGATGATGCGAGTGGCAGAGGGCATCAAGGCATCATGGCATCAAGGCATCAAGGCATCAAGGCATCAAGGGCGATCATTTTCCCAGACTATGATCCAGAGGCGGAAGTGGTACACTGCCGGGTCAAATGACTCTTGATGGAGGGGCGAAACGATGAAGATCGCAGCCTTGGTGGGATTGAGCGTGGTAGTCGTGACCGCCTGCGCACCAATCGCGACGTATCCGCCGCTGGATGGTGCAGTTGAGCTAAGCAACCCTGCGCTCGAACCTATTCCGACGCTGATGGCCGAATCGATTCGCTATGCGCAGAGCCGCTACGGCGATGGAGCTGGGGGATTTGCCATCAATCTTCCTCCCAACACACCGACTGCGGTGTACGAGACGGTCATCGCCCGCCTTGGAAGATGTCATCCGCAGTTTGACCGGGACGAGCCGGCCTATCACGTGACATCGGTCCGGGCCCGGGGTCTGAAGGCTGAGGTTGACCTTTTCTATCCGAGGACGGACGGGTATTATGAATTCGTCACGATCTCATTTCGGCGTGACGTTCTCAGAGGATACGAGGTTGCCAACACGCGGCTATGGCGCACGGACGACCATCCGCCAGGGCCGAACTACCAGCCGTCGGCCGAGGCAACCGTCGCTGCGCCGGAGGATGCGGGCGAGTAACGTTGATCTTGAATTCCGTACTTCGCTGCGTGTATGGCGGCTAGACTGTTGAGCCACATGTCTATTGATCTGCAAAACGCATTTGAAGGCCAACGGGTTTGCGTCACGGGCGGGGCCGGTTTCATCGGCTCGCACTTGACCGATGCACTGGTCAATCACGGCGCTGACGTTTGTGTGCTCGATGATTTCAGCCAGGGACTTGCTGAGAATCTTGCGCAGGTCGCTGATCGGGTGCGCATTGTTCGAGGTTCAATTCTGGATAGCGATGCGCTCGGCGAGGCGTGCGCGGACGCGGAGCTGATTTTTCACCTGGCGGCGCTAACCTCCGTGCCGGGGAGCATTGACAAGCCTCGGGAGTATTACGAGGTCAATGCCACGGGCACGTTGGGTGTGTTGGAGACGGCCCGGGCGGTGGGCGCCAAGCGTGTGATCTTTGCAGCATCAAGCAGTGTGTATGGCGACAACCCGGCGCTGCCCAAGGTGGAATCAATGTCGCCCGAGCCGATGTCTCCGTATGCGGTCGCTAAGTGCGCGAGCGAATATATGCTTCGCGCTTATGCACAGTGTTATGGATTAAGCGCGGTGAGCCTGCGGTATTTCAATATCTTCGGCTCTCGCCAAAGGCCGGACTCACCATATGCGGCCGTGGTTCCGCGCTTCGCCGAAGCGCTTTCGCAGGGGCGCAAACCCACGATCTACGGCGACGGCACACAAACGCGTGACTTTACGCATGTAAGCAACGCGGTCCATGCGAACCTTCTGGCTGGAGCATGCCCCACACCCCTACTTGGCGAAGTCGTCAATGTCGCTTGCGGCAAGAGCTACAACCTCTTGGAATTGGTTGAGCGCATGGCGGCGATCTTGGACAGCGACAGCGAATGCGAATTCCTCCCGCCGCGCGTGGGTGAGGTACTTCACAGTTGTGCAAGTATCGATGCGGCGCAGACCGTGCTCGGTTATGAACCGGTCATGAACTTCGATGAGGGACTACGCGATGCGCTGGCGTTCTATGCCCAAAGTTGCGAACAAAGTGAACGGTAAAGAAATTTCACCGCAGAGGCGCCGAGAACGCAGAGGCAAGAGAGATAAGGATGGGAATGGGTTCCAGAATAGGCATACGCGATCCAATCCTAAAGCAGTTCATCCTTTCTCTTCTCTCTGCGTTCTCTGCGCCTCTGCGGTGAACATTCAGAGCTTCCGTCACTCAACGCGAATAGCCACGATCGTCTGGTCATCGTTCGGCCGCACGCCGGCCTCGTGATTGCGAAGTGGATCGGTGATTGACTGCACCACGCAGTCCGGGTCGCCGGTACAATCGATCAGTGCTCGCTCGATACTCTCCAGACCGAACATCGTGCCGTCCGGCGAATGGGCCTCAGTGATACCATCGGTGTACAACACCAGCGTTTGGCCGGACTGCAACTGAATTTGTGCGTCCTCATAGGTCGTATCGTCCAAGACGCCCAACGGCACGCCACCGACCGCCTCGAGGCGATCGACCGAACCGCCTGACCCGGGGTTTTTGAGCAACGGTGGATTATGACCAGCTCGTGCGTAGGTCAACCGACGCGTCGGCGGATCGTATATCGCAAGGAAAGCGGTCACGAAGGAACTTTCGATCTTCTTGCTGGCCAGGTGACGGTTGGCGTGAATGAGCACCTCCGCTGCACTCTCAGGACGGTGCGGGTATGCGTGAAGGATCGCATGCAGCATGGCCATGACCACCGCAGCCGCCGGGCCATGACCGGACGCATCCGCAATCAGGATGCCCCACGGACCGTTCGGGTCGGGTGCGCGATCGTCGCCGTCAACACTCAGCGGTCGGAAGTCATAGTAATCGCCGCCCGCCTGATCAAACGTTTCGTAACTGGCCACGATCTTCAACCCAGGTATGTCCGGCAGCGGATTGGGAAGCAACGCCCGTTGAATCGTCGCGACCTGTTCGACCTCAGCGCGAATTTGTCCATGCGCTTCGCGCAGTTGCTTAGCGATCAGAACATTCTTGACCGTGGAACCGACGAGATTGGCTCGGAGGATGGCTTGTTCCAGTTCCTCGACTGAAAACCCCCGTCGTTCCAGACGGAGGAAGATGGCCCAGTTCATCGGTTCGCCATCATCAAACAACGGGATCGCCATCAGTGAGCCGTACTGAGCAAGCGCATCGCCGACAATTGGATCGCCTTTCAGGCTTAGGTTATGAATCAGCTCGGGGTATGCGGTTCGAATTATCTCGCCGAAGAATCCGCCGGTATGAACCGGCAGGTCGTCCCAATCTTGCCAAGGGTCCGCAGCAGCCAGCTCGAACGGATCGTCAAGATGCAACAGTCGCGTGATCTTGTATTGCCCGGGACCGAGCCCGCGCGTGGAGAGCGAGACATAGGCTCGAGGGCCGTATAGCTCTTCGATTCGGCTGGAGAAGATTCGAAGAACCTGCTGAGGATCGACGGCTCGGCTCATCGCTCCGACCATCTCCATCAGGATGGGGATTCGCGGATTACCCGAAGTATCCACGCAGAGCATGCCCTGGAGCGTGTCGTCGCGCACTTCTTTGGGTGGTCTGGCTGGATCAATCTGCGTCATCAGAGAACCTCTGTTTCGCCAGGGTCATCGAAGATAATGATACCCGGTGGCGAGCGGATCCGAAGCGCCAAAGACAGCCGGCAGGGTCACGGATTCGCCTGCTCCTGACGGGTGCGGTCGACCTGCTCCTGCATGCCCTGCTCGATCATCGTGGTGAGCGCCGCAGCATTCTCGCGCAGTTTCCCCTTGCTGGCGGCGAACTGCGTAGTCACGTCGATCGGCAAGCCAAATCGAAGAATCGCCCGGCGATCCGTTCGAGCCCCGGCACAGTCCGTCCCCAACGCATCTTCCTCGAACTTATCGATCGTCTCGCAGATGCGCTCAATACTGGGGTCTTCCACTACATAGTCGCCCGGATAGCTAAATAACTGTGTCACGAGGTGCAAATCCTGTAAATCGCGCCGGCCCGCTGCAAGCACCTCCTCTTCCACGGCCGGTGTCGCACCAGCCGAGCCCGCTTCGCCCTCAGCGTCGTCATCCGTCAACTGCGCCCCCAACGCTGTAAGAATCTGATGGCGCAATTGCTTGACGCGCACGGGAATGGGATCTTCGCTCACCTTCGCGAAGTGTCGCTCCTCCATTTGCGTGAGGATGTATTCCGACAACGAACCGATGCGCTGCGTGAGCGAGCCCTCAGTCAACGCTTGCCGATATTCCAACTCCTTCAAAGCGAGTATCGCCTCGGCATACCGATGAATGCGCTCCACGAGCGGTCGGTCAGGCCGTGGACGCCAATAGATTTGCTCCTCCAATTGACCCATCACCGACTCGACTTGCGGCATCGGGTCTTGAAGGTAGTAGTACTTCAGCCCACATGGAATGATGTATAGCGGCGGACCGTTGGACCGCTTGCGCCGGTGGGCAGCCGTCAGCACGATCATGGCTGCGCCCTCCCGAAGCGGCGTGATGCGATCATTGAGGTGATACACGTCGCCTTCCGGGAAGATCACGAGCGAACGCTCCCCTCGGGCCAGCACGTCAACAGCAGTGCGAAACGCGCGCATGTCCGTGCCTTCGCGATCGATGCTGAACGCACCCAAGCGTTGAAAGGCAAAACCTTTGAGGCCCATCCAGCCGGTAAAGACCTGCCAGGCGGCGAGGTAACAACAAGGTGCGCCCAGTCGAGCCATGGCCTCGAATACAACGAACGGATCGCCATGAGCGGGATGATTGACGGCGAACATGACGCCGTGACCGGCTTCGATCGCCGCTTGTACGTGTTCTTCACCTCGCATTTCCAATTCGCGCACGCCGTACATATCACGATACACTCGCCTGCGCACAGGCGTGAGCGCCCATTCCCAGAACCGGCTCGGCTTGGGTGGGCGAAAACAATAGTTCGGATCGAGAAGGCGCTTCTCCATCCCGAGGCCTCCGCTGAAGCGCCTATCAAATCACAAACGGGCGTCATTGGCCAGCCCGATACAAGCCGACGGCGTAGAACGCCCCGGCGCGGCCGTGCGATGGTCGATCCGGCTGAACTTCGCCTCGGTCTTGCGCGATTCGGCGCAATTGCTTATACTGGCCACGACTTCCATCGAACTCAACCGATACCAAAGGGATCAGATATGAACAAGACCGGAATTCTTAGCGTTTTCGTGCTCACAACCATCGCCACGCTTGGCGGCTGTTCGACAGCACCATCGACAGCAGCGAAGCGAGCCTCTCTGCACCAGGATGTGCTTGCAACCGTATCCAGATTCAAGCAGGAAGACCCGAGCATGCAAGAACTGTTTGACGATGCCGCGGGCTATGCCGTCTTCCCAAGCGTGGGCAAAGGCGCAATCGGCATAGGAGGCGCGTATGGCCGAGGCGAGCTGTTTGAGTACGGCTACGTCACCGGCTTTTGCGATATCTCACAGGCCACGATCGGTTTTCAGCTCGGCGGACAGGCGTATAGCGAATTGATTTTCTTTGAGACCGCCAATGCGCTGACTCGGTTCCGAAGAGGAAACTTCGCCTTCGCCGCTCAGGTTTCAGCGGTCGCCGCAACAGCCGGGGTATCCGCCGATGCGGACTACGAACACGGCGTGATTGTGTTCACAATGGCCAAAGGCGGGCTGATGTACGAGGCCTCCGTCGGAGGACAGAAGTTCAGTTTTGAGCCGAGGTAGGGATCAGTGCGACCGGGGCACTGATCGCGCATAAAGAAAGCCGCGGCAGATTGCTCCGCTACGGCTGAAGTCGTGTGCTAATGTGCTATAAGGGTATTGGCGCGGGAGGTCAGGCGGCCTTGCGGCGACCAAGCTTGATTCGGCCGTCGAATACGGCTCCTTCTTCAGCGACAAACTTATACGCGCTGATGTTGCCCTTGATATGAGCTTTCTTCCCGAGCCTTACCTGATTGCGCGCGAAGATGTTGCCCTTGAGCGAGCCGTCAATCTGGATGCTGTTCGCTTGGACGTTGCCGCTGCACTTAGCGCCTGACACAAAGTGAAGCTGGCCGGGACTCGTAATGTTGCCATCAAATGATCCGCTGATATGCGCGATCTTCAAGCTGGAGCTGCTCTTGGAGTTCTTGCGAGCTGAGCTTTTTCGCTTCGGGCTGGTGCGCTTGGCCGAGATTCGTCTCGAGCTGGAACGCTTGGTGGTGCTTCGCTTGGCGTTACTGCGCTTGGCAGCGGCGCGCCGCGGGGAAGAACGCTTTGCCGAGGGGCGACGCTTGGACGATTTCGATCGTGTCGTGGCCATGTGCTGAACTCCAATCCTATGACAGTGATGGCGATCCGAAAGACGAATGCGGAGCGCCGTTACAAAAACAACTGTTATGAGAGACCTCAATAAACGATGACCCGCCCACGCGGACGGCAGCATCGCCTCGGCAAGGCATCGACGCGCCACAACGTTCAATTGAGACGAATTGTAAACTCCTGTACGCAACTCGACGCCACACACCTCACTCAACAACCGGCGAGCATGGTCTCGATGATTCGGGTTAGGCTGAGTTTGCGAATCAGTGAATTTGCCATTACCACTACCGGGCTCTTACGACGCTCCATCGAGTTGCGATAAGAACTCAACCGCACCGATAATCCACTCCAACGGTCGGTTGCGCATTGGGTCTTCATACAAGTTTCTTGGTCGATATCGGAGCCAACCGCGTGGCTGCGCTGTCGTCCTACCAGCATCGACACCACGTTTCCGCCGCCGAGGCAGAGGCTCGCGATGCCTCGCTTGGCGTCAATGCGCTGCATCTGATGAAGCAACGGCTATCTTTCGGACAAGCGAGGCAGCGGCTTCGGAATACTCGTCGATTACGCCTACGGCTTGTCGAGCACTGTCAAGATTGATATGTGGTTTTAGTTTCGAAATCATCTCAGCCCGATCAGCAACCGAGATATCCTGAGAGCACTCCGCGGTAACGAAGAGGGCGGTTCCGAGTCGCTCTAGTTCAGTAACTCTCTTGTTACCGAATTTGTGCGCGACGAACTCAACCTGTTGAGCATACCGCTTACGCGTTCGCTTGAATTTGCTCTTCAAGTCTACGGCCAACTGGGTTGCTAGCAAACGTGGTCCATACGGTGCCGGCCTTGATTGCAACGTAAAGACATCATCAGCCCGAAGCCCAGTCAACTCATCGCGCAGGTCGAAGGAAAAGGGGCCGTGCTTGTAGAGAATGAAGCTGAAACCCAAAGGAACGTCCAAGAGTTGCTGTAGAAAAAAGACTGCTTTTTGCATGTGAGTCTCGCCACACCAACTCCCGGAGGCAGATAGCCTCTCGGCAAGTTCAAC
>CBDUST010000005.1:0-39036 GCA_965369945.1 uncultured bacterium
GTTGAGCAATTTTATATACGGATGTCTATCGTAAATACAGGCTTTAACCGGCACGGAAGCCGAAGGCGATGAGCGGCGCACCAGCAACACCCAAGATGGGACGGCCAAGAGCTGATCCAGCCTCCCAGGCGGCTCGCGGGACTCAGCGATACCGGGACTCCCAAAGGGGCAAGGCCAAGCCCGAGCCACCGGTCAAGCTCCTGGTCGATGACCCGCCGAAGCTGCCGGAAACGCGGGCCCAGTGGCGGAAGCTGCTCAAGAGCTTGCCGGGTTACGACCCATACCGTTACACCGGTGGTGCCAAGTTCGACCCAGACACGGCCATTGAGGCCATCAACTTCTTCCACAACCAGCTAACGCACGTCAAGGGAAGATATGCTCGCAAGCCGTTCTACCTTGAGCGGTGGCAGATGGCGACGATTGCCAACCTGTTCGGCTGGATTCGCCCGGACGGTACGCGTCGATTCCGCAAGTTGTTCCTTTTCGTGCCGCGTAAGAATGGCAAGACTCCGATGGCGGCCGGCCTGATCCTCAAGCTGCTGACCGAGGGCGAGCCGGGCGCCGAGGTGTACGGGGCGGCTTCTGGTTACAAGCAGGCATCGCTTGTCTTTCAGCACGCCCGCGGGATGGTTTTGCAAGATCCGAAGCTGAACGCGGACCTCAAGATATACAACTCCACGACCGACCGATCGATCCAACTGAAGTCGGACTACTCGACCTACAGCGTTATCTGTGCCGAATCGTCCTCGCTGCACGGCTTTAACTCTCACGGGTACGTGGTCGATGAGGTTCACACCCTGCCAGTCGGCTCCGAATTGATCGACACGATGGAAACGTCCACGGGGGCGCGGTTGCAGCCGCTAAGCATCTACCTGACTACCAGCGACTACGAGCGACCCGGCAGCCAGTGCAACGACATGCATGAGTACGCTTGCAAGGTCCGCGACGGCGAGATCGATGACGCGGAGTACCTGCCGGTCATCTACGAGGCTTCGATCGACGACGACTGGCATAGCGAGAGGGTGTGGAGGAAAGCCAATCCGAACTACGGGATCTCGATCACGGAGGATTACTTCAATAGTGCGTACCGCAAAGCCAAGCAGTCTCCGAGATTCCTGAACATCTTCAAGCGCTTGCACCTGAACATCCGAACCGAATCGGTCGTTCGTTGGATCAACATGGACGATTGGGACGCTTGCTGCGGCGACGTTGATCCTGATGAGCTGAAGGGTTCATCGTGCTACGGCGGGCTCGACCTGGCGGCCTCGTCGGACATGACGTGTTTTATAATGATGTTTCCGTTCGATGGCCAGTACAAGTTCCTGCCGTTCTTTTGGCTGCCGCGGCGGGCGTTGCAGCACGAAAGCGACGGCGGCAGTAACCGATCCAGGGACGCCGTGGCGCTGTACCAGAAGTGGGAGGCTGCCGGGTTGATCAAGGTGACCGAGACGGACGTAACGGACTACGGTGTAGTCAGAGAGGACCTTCTCAAGCTGGCGGAAATCTACCATATGAAGTCGATTGCGGTCGATCGACTGTTCCAGGGCGTCCAGCTTTCAGAGGAGCTGGCGGAATCTGGTCTGGACATGGTCGCATTCGGGCAGGGTTTCATGTCGATGGCCGCGCCGACACTGGGGCTGGAAACGGCATTGATTGGCCACACGGTGGAGCATGGCGGCAACCCGATATTGCGATGGCACGCTCAGAATATCTGCGTGGATGTGGATGCCGCGGGCAATATGAAGCCATCCAAGAAGGGTTCAGCGAATAAGATTGACGGTATCGTGACCATGATCATGGCCTACGGAATTGCAAGTGTGTGCGATGACCTCGCCTCACCAGGGATATTATAGCTATGATCGTTGACATTGCGGAGTTGCTGGGCCTGATTATCATGGGCGTGGGAATCGCGATGATGCACGCGCCATCGGCGATAATCTTCGCTGGCTTCGCTATTCTCGGATGCTGTTTTGCCTACAGGCGGAAAGGGCAACAATGATCGGGAACCTTCTTTACAACACTGCCACGCTGCGCAATTCGCCTCAATGGTTGCTTGATTCATTCGGCTCCTCGCCGACATCGTCCGGCATTCGCGTGAACGAATCGACGGCCTATACGTACTCCGCGGTTACATCCGCCATCCGTCTGCTGTCCGAGGCGGTCGGGTTACTGCCGGCGATTACCTACGAACGGACAGAGCGCGGTAAGGATCGACGCGCCGACCTGAACATCTATAAGCTGCTGCATGACCAGCCCAACGAGTTCATGACCGCAATGACCGTCTACGACACGGGAATGGGCCATCTGAACACCTGGGGCAACGCCTACCTGGAGATCGAATGGACCCCGCGGCGTGACGACGTTGTGGCGCTATGGACACGGACACCTGACACGGTTCAGCCGGAAATCGACGATGACGGCAATCTGCGTTACCGAATCCAGATGCCGCAGATGGGCCATCGTTTCGTGCAACCCGAGGACATGGTCCATGTTCACGGGCATTCCTTCGATGGACTTGTCGGCATGTCGCCGATTCGCAAGGCACGCAACGCCATAGGGCTGGGCCTTGCTGCCGAGGGTTTCGGGGCTTCCCTGTTCGGTAACGGGGCGCTTCCGAGTGGACTCCTCAAGACTGATAAGAATCTCGGTCAGGAAGAAGCTGATGAGCTGCGTCGCATATGGAATGACCGCCACCAGGGCGTCAACAATGCGCAGAGGACCGCCATCTTAAAGGGCGGCTTGACTTGGGAGGCGATCGGAATCCCGCCGGAGGATGCCCAATTCCTCGAAACCCGCAAGTTCCAGGTTACCGAGATTGCTCGATTCTTTCGGGTTCCGCCGCACATGATCTTCGATATGGAGAGAGCGACATTCTCGAACATCGAGCATCAGGGTATTGACTTCGTAACGTATTCGCTGGCCTCTTGGCTGAAGCGGTGGGAAGGGGAGTTGAATCGCAAGGTCGTCCAGCCGATTGGGAACGAATTGGGCATCGATCTGTTTGTGGAATTCCTGGTTGATGCGCTGTTACGGGGCGATTCCAAAACTCGCTACGAACAATACGCGAAGGCCATAACCACCGGATGGATGACACGCAACGAGGCGCGGGAGAAGGAAAACATGAATCCGCTCGACGGGCTAGACGAGCCGCTGGTGCCGACCAACAACATGACGCCGGTCGGTGCGGAACCGGACAGCCAAGGCCCGGACGCCGAGCTGGTAGAATCTGCCAAGATGGTGGTGACGGATGCCAAGCACCGGGTGATGAACAAGGAAGCGGCGCGGGTCAAGGCTGCCGTAACTCGTTACATAGACAAGGATAACGTCCCGGCGTTCATCGCCTGGGCAGACAGCTTCTACGACTCGTTCGATGGCGACATCAGGAAAACCATGGGCCATTCGCAGCGTCACCTGTGCAAGCTGACCGGCACCGAGCAGGTAGATAACCCTCGCCATTACTGCGAGCAGAGCCATGCCGAGATCATGGATGTGATTAAAAACAACGACCCGGGCAACATCGGCCCGGCGATTCTAGAAAGGCTCGAGCAATGGAAAACGACGGAACGAATGATATAGACCTTAATGCCGGAACCATCAGGTCAATGAGCGACCTTGCTTGTGACCTCCAAGCGGCGCACTTAGAGCTTCCGCGCGGCAGACGCACCGCGGCCCTACGAGCAGCCTATGCCGCATACTGGGCCATCCTGCCGTCCAAGCTGGATGCGATCCTGGCGTTTCTGGAATACCGGGCCGAGGTCGGCACGCTGCCCGGTGGGGACATCGAGGCGGCCGTTGCGCAGAACCGGCCACGACCTATCCGGAAATTCAGCGGCGGCGTTGCGATGCTTCCGTTGATCGGCGTTCTGTCCCAGCGGCAGGACATGATGACTGATACCAGCGGAGGGACTTCGGTAGAGAGGTTCGCCAAGTCGTTCAAGACGGCTCTCGATGATGAGCGAGTTGGGGTGATCGGGATGGAAGTCGATACCCCTGGTGGCCCCATCAGCTTGATCCCGGAGCTGTCTAAGATGATCTTCGATGCCAGGGAGCGCAAGCCTGTAGTGGCCATTGTGAACACGATGGCTGCCTCTGGTGGACTCTGGCTGGCAACCTCGGCCTCTGAGGTGTCGATAACGCCCAGCGGCGAAATGGGCTCTATCGGGGTCGTGGCGATGCACACTGACGAATCGGTTGCCGCCGAGCAGGCCGGACGAAAGACTACGCTCATATCGGCCGGCGAAAAGAAGGTTGACGGCAATCCCTTCGAGCCGTTGAGCGACACGGCACGCGAGGACATTCAAGCACAAGTGGACATCTTCCACGGAATGTTCATATCGGCGGTGGCAAGGAACCGCGGCGTGTCGGCAGCGGATGTCCGCAACGGGTTCGGGCAGGGTGGCATGGTGGGCGCCGAGGAGGCTGTCAAGTTGGGTATGGCCGATCGGGTGGAGACGATGGATCAACTGCTCGAACGGCTGGGAGCACGGCAGAAGTCGCGGAACACGGCGGCGGCGGCCGGGCGGCGGCTGGCGATGGCAAAGGCAGGGATGTAATGCGAGCAGCGATCCTATGCCCTGGCCCGTCGTTACAGGCCTATCTCGACCACCCGACCTGGGCTGACTTGTATATCGGGGTGAACCGTGCCGTTGAGGCGTTGGCTTGTGATTGGTGGGTCTTTGGCGATCAAAAGTGTTTCGATATGTACACGCCACGGGGTGTTCCGAAGATATTCACAAGGCGCAAGTGGACCGCAATCGAAAGGGATAACCACGTCAACGCTGATGCGTACCAGTGGTCCAACTTCCCCATCCTTGAGAATCGTCATCCACAACTAACCTACACCATGAACATCGCCATCGGCGTTGCGGTGTGGCTGAAGGCCAAGACGATCACGATATATGGCTGCGATTGGAAGGGTATCGAGGATTGGGATGGCCGGCCGTTTCCCGGCCCCTATCGCAGTGATAAGCGGTGGGAACACGAGGAACACGCCTACAACATCATCGTTCGCTGGTGCAATAAACTGGGTGTAACGTGTCGTCGATGGCAAGAAAATTCCAACCGAAACGCAATGGCATCCTTGTCAATCGGTCAGCGGGACTAGATGAGGCAGGTTGCGAACGGGTGCTTGATCGCGTCATGGAGGAGTTTTCCGACGTGCTATGTCAGGTCCACGATTTTGAGCTTGTCAAGGGCTCCAGCCGGACATGCCGTTGTACCAAGTGCGGCGAACGTGTGCCGGTAAATCATGCCAATTGGTACAAGCAGGGGCTTAAAGACGCGAGGCGCGAAGCGGCGTCATGCGTTGTTTCACGTGAAACTACATAATGGCATTTGACCACCTGCTTGACATCCGCCACCCATGTTGTATCGTTGATGTGACAACTGAATAGTTGGTCGCGCTCGGCTCGGCTTCGCACAGTTCGGGGTCAGGTCGGTCGCGGCAACGTAGAACCACCAGCGGCACAGTTCCAAAGGCACGGACTACTCACGTTCACCAGTTACGTTGAACGTCGGTAGTGCGTGTCTTTTTTCGTGCGCCGGCAACGAAAAGGATTTCGACCATGAACAGTTTGAAAGAGATGCGAGCGGAACTGCTGGCATTGGAAAAGACGGCCTCCGACTTCCATACGAAGATCGAAGCGGCGGAGAAAACAGACGAGGGAGCTGGCGAGGATTTGACCAAAGGCTTCGACGATGCCATGACGGCGATGGAAACCAAGACCGCCGACATCAAGCGGATGGAAGCAGCACTGGCACGCGGCGACCGATGGCAGCGCATTCAGGACAGGTTGAACGACACCAAGTCAGCCACCCACCGGTTGCAAACGGAAGTCAATCCGGATGGCGCCCCGCAAAAGGTCGTGATCCCGGCTACGGCGTTCCGTGCGCGGAAACATGACAAGCTGCTGTTTTCCAGTGAAGAGCAAGCCTACAGCTTCGGTCGGTATTGCATGGCCACGCTGTACCACCACGACAGTTCAAAGCAATGGTGCCAGGATCACGGTATCATCTACGGTGCGACCTTGTCGGGGAAAAACAACGCGGGCGGTGGGGTTCTGATTCCCGACCAGTTCATGGCCAGCATCATCGAGCTAGTGGAGACCTACGGAGTCTACCGTAACTTCGCAGACGAAGCTCCGATGACCAGCGACACTTTGATTTGGCCGCGACTAACCACCGACATGGTGGCCTTCATTGTCGGCGAGAGCGATGACCCGACTCAAAGCGATCCGGCGTGGGATAGCGTGAACCTCTTCGCGAAGAAGGCCGTTGCGATGACGGTCATTCCCGAGGAGGTCAGTGAAGACGCGGCCATTAACGTGGCACAGAAAATCGGCGAATCCGCGGCTCGGGCGTTTGCGTTCCTTGAAGACACGATTGGATTCGTGGGGACCGGCACCCAGGCACAGGGCGGTATCATCGGCCTTACGACGCTGCTGAATGACGGGAACTACGCGGGTACGGTCTACACGGCGTTGACCGGCAACACTGCGTTTTCCACTCTCGACCTGGCGGACTTTGAAGCCATGGTCGGAAAGCTGCCGCTGTATGCAAGGGCCGGAGCACGTTGGTATATCTCGCCACCTGGCTTTGCGGCCAGTATGGGGCGCCTGATGGATGCTGGCGGTGGCAACACGATAACCGACCTCGCCAATGGCGTTCGCCCGCAATTCCTGGGTTACCAGGTTTCCGAGACGTTGGTGATGAACAGCACGCTAACCGCCCAGACGAGTACGGACGGAATCGTCCTGTTCGGCAATCTTGCACAGTCCGGCATCTTCGGCAATCGACGACAGTTTGCGTTGGCGAGCGATGCGGGTGGCAAGTATTTCGACAAGGGCCAGATCGCCATGAAGGGCACGTCGCGCTTCGACATCACCAACCACACGGTCGCGAACGCAACGACCGCGGGTGCCATGATCACGATGAGCACCCCGAGTTCGTAGGGAGTCCTATGACGATTGAATTTGTAAGATCTTGGCGCAGACATCGGAGGGGTTCCACTTGGAGCCCTACCGATGGTGTCGCCAACCTCTTAGTCCGGCGGGGCATCGCGAAGCTGGCCGAACCCGAGCCAGCCGCGGCACCCGCTAGAAGCAAACAGAAACGAGGAAAACGAAAATGATTCACGCAACAGCATGCAAGGTACTGAACTCCACGCCACCGGCGGCGATCCTCGATGACACGAGCGCGGTGTTCACCGAGATCGATACGGCGGGCTTCGACTACGCTACGATTAACGTGGCGCTCGGTGCCACAGACATCGGGATTACCGCGTTGACCGTGACGGAATCGGCAACGGCAGGCTCTGGCCACGCGAACGTAACCGGTCTGATCTGGGGCACGAGTGCGAACACGGACGGTGACACAAGCACGCTCCCGTCTGCGACGAACGACAACAAGATTTTCATTTTCGAGATCGACCTGAGCAAGCGCAAGCGCTATCTCGATTGCACGATTACGTTCGATGACGGTACTGTTGGCGGATTCGTAGCGGCCCAGACGCATCTATTCAAAGCGGCCTTCCTGCCGGTCACTGCTGCCGAGCGTGGCGCCACCGAAATCCTGCGTGTGTAAATGGCGGCCATCAAGCAAACTGTCGCACCGACGGCCGAGCCTCTGGACATTGAGGAGGCAAAGCTGCACCTGCGCGTGACCAGCGATAAGGAGAACAACCTTATCGCGATGCTGATCAAGGCTGCGCGCGGCGCGGCTGAGTCGTACACGTACCGGCAGCTTGTGACCGCGACGTTTGAGTGGAAGCTGGACCGATTCCCATGGAACAGCGAGGTGCTGCGGCCACCGTCTCCGCCGCTGATTACCGTCGGCTCGATAACCTACGTGGATCAGGCGGGCGCTCTGCAAACGTTCGCGTCTTCCGACTATGCGGTTGATACGCACAGCGCGCCAGGTCGGATTTCCTTGGCGCACAACGTGAGCTGGCCGGACACGCGGGATATCGAGAACTCCGTCACGGTGACGTACAACGCCGGGTACGGAGCAGCATCGGCAGTGCCGGAGCAGATCACGCAAGGAATGCTGATCGCGTTGGGCAACTGGTTCGAGAACCGTGAATCCACGATCAGCGGTACGATCATCAGCAAGGTGCCGCTGTCGGTCGAATCACTCTGGAACCCATTCTGCGTACCGGTGGTGGTCTAATGAGAGCCGGGCGAATGCGAGACTGCATGGTGTTGCAATCGTCCACGAACACCATAGCGGTGGGTGGCGAGCGGTCGAAGACCTGGACGGACAAGAGCGAACTGTTCGCCTTCCTGAATCCGCTATCAGGTGTGGAGTTGCAGACCGCTAAGGCGACTAACGCCAAGGCGACCCATGAGATTCGGATCAGGTATCAGGACGGCGTAACGCCGAGAGATCGGCTGAAGTTTGGACAGCGGTTTTTTAACATCAAGTCGGTCGTTGACGTAAGCGGCCGGAATGAGGAGCTGGTGCTGGTGTGTGCGGAGGATGTTTAGCGCGGCCCAGGGCGCGGCGTCTTGGTGCCCACACGCCGGGCGCCGCGTCCACTAATGAAAGAACGATGGCTCGACCGCTTATAGACATTTCGTTGTTGGGTGCTAAGGAGCTGGAACGCAAGCTGGTACGCCTGGCCGGCAAGGATCAGAAGGCGGTTGTCCGCGGCGCTTTGGGTAAGTCGCAGACGAGGATCAAAAAGGCGGTCGTGGCGGCTGCGCCCGTTAGGACCGACAACCTGCCGGGCGGGCAGTCACCGGCGCCCGGAACGCTCAAGCGGGCGCTTAAGGCTACGAAGATTGACCGGGAAACAACGAGGATCAGCGTCGCGGTCAATTGGCCTATGCCGATTCGATCGCTAGTCGGGGTCGCTCCGGGTGACAAGTATTACTGGCCAGCCCACGTCGAGTATGGGCATGGGAACGTGCCGCCGAATCCGTACATCCGTGGCACGGTCAACGCGATGGAGGCTGCCGAATTCCGAAAGATCGGGTCCGACATCGGCCGTGGCATCGAAAAGAAGGCGGCTAAGAAGTGACCCTTAAAGGCGCCATATACGAGGAGCTGACTGGTGACGCGGGTGTCTCGGCGATCGTGGGGACCAAGGTTTTCATGGGCGCGGCCGAGCAAGACCCAGCGCGTCCATACGTTGTGTTCTCGCAGATCAGCAGTGTACACGAGAATCATTTGACCGCGGCTGCGCCACTGGCCCGCACGGTAATACAGGTGGACTGTTACGAAACAAAGCCGGGGCTAGTCGATACCCTGGCGGCCGCCGTGATTGCGGCTCTTCGCCGATTCAATGGCACGATGGGCACCGGCGCGGCGACGGCCACGGTTCGCGACGTCTACATCGACGACGACAGGGACACGTACGATCCGCCCAAGGTTGATGAAGAACTGGGCACGTTCGGCAGGCAGATTGATTTCGGTATTTGGCACACGGAATAGGAAGGTGACGCAATGGCTGGATCGAATACTGCGGATGTCGGGACCGGTGCGTTGCTCACGCTGGGAGCCGGGGCTGGTGCCGCGTGGGCTGCGATCGAAATTCTCGACATGTCATTCTCCGGCGCAGCGCGGGAAAACGCTGAGTCAACGCACTTGGCAACGGGCACGAATAATAACAGCGCGGGCTTTGGTTCGCGCACCTATATTGCGGGTCGCCTGAGTGACCCCGGCGAACTGACTGTCGAATGCAACCACAACCCCGATCTATTCCCTCCACTAGATGTGGCGTCGCACACAATTGTAGTGACGACAATCGACGGGGACGGAACGTCCGGCGCGACCTGGTCAACTAATGGATTTATGACCTCGTACGATGTTAGCGGAATCGGGATCGACACGAAGATGACGGCTACCGCCGTCTTCAAGCTCAGCGGGGCGATCATCATAGTTCCTGGTGACGCCGCATAGGAGAATTGATATGGCTTCAAAAACCGCAGATGTCGGGACTGGTGCAACGCTCACGCTTGGCGCAGGGGCTGGCGCGATTTGGGACGCAATCGAAATCCTCGATATGTCGTTTTCCGGTGCGTCACGCGAAAGCGTAGAGTCAACGCACTTGGCAACGGGCACGAATAATAACAGCGCGGGCTTTGGTTCGCGCACCTACATCGCAGGGCGTCTGAGTGACCCCGGCGAACTGACTGTCGAATGCAACCACAACCCCGATCTGGACCCGCCGCTCGATCAGGCAGTCCAGACGATAGTAGTAGCGTTTATAGGCGATGACTTTGCTCCTGGCGCATTGTGGTCAACTAATGGATTTATGACCTCATACGACGTGAGCGGTATCGGCGTCGATACAAAGATGACGGCAACGGCTGTCTTCAAATTGACTGGAGCTGTGACGATTGCTCCGGACTTATAGGAGATTCAAATGGGCCTGACGATTGAGCAGATGGAAGACGCACCGCTGGAAACGAAGGTAGTCGAAACGCCGGAGTGGGGCGGCAATGTGCGTATCCGGACGTTACGCGCTACCGAATTGCCGCAGTTCCAAGACCTTATCGATTTGATCAACCCGGCGTCGGAAGACAAGTCGGAAGACGACGGGGGATTCGACCAGGCTCAAATAGTGGCTATGGCTAACGCTATCGTGTTCTGCATGTGCGACGATGACGGGGCACGGATCGGCGACGATCACCGTGCCGCCTTCGCGCTGGCGATGATCGACAAGCCGTTGGCTCCAATGCAGCGAACGCTTGAAGCCGTAATGTCTTTTAATCGGTTGCCTTCCGGAGCTGTCGAGGACGCGGCAAAAAACTAACTAGCGACCCCGAGCGGCAGTGGTGGTTCAAGCTCGCAGCGCTTTGGGGTTGCCCGGTAAGTGAAGCGCAGCACCGATGCACCTACCGAGAGTTTATCGAATGGGTTGCGTACGATCGAATCAGCCCGTGGGGGCCAGAGCGTGGCGACCTGCAAGCGGCGTTGATGCCATTCACGTTTGCTGGCGCATTCGCTGGTAAGGGCAAGGAACCCAAGTTGACCGACTTCATGTGGCCCTTCGGCAAGAATCAGAAACCGGACGTTGGCCAGAAGGTGTGGGCGGCAATGGAGAGCGCACGAATGTACCAGAACAGATTACACGGCGAGCCCGGAAAGAAGCCCAATGGCTAAGTCGGTCGCCAGGCTATCGGTTTCGCTCCGCGCTAACACCAAGCAGTTCTCGCGGGGGATGAAGCGCGCGCTAAAGACGCTGAAAAGGTTTAGTACCGGTATCGCAAGGATCAGCAAGCGCATTGCAAAGTTCGCCATCGTATTGGGCACGGCAGGAACTGCGGGCATCGCGCTCTTGACCAAGCGAGCCCTGGATTCCGTAGACACCCTGGCCAAGACGGCTCAAAAGCTGGGCGTCAACATCGGGCAGCTACAGGCGTACCGCGAGGCAGCCAAACAGGCGGGGATAGCACAGCAGAGCTTTGACACAGGTATCCAGCGGCTCTTGCGTCGGTTCGGGGAATTCGAGGTAGGTAGCGGAGAAGCCAAAGCGGCGCTGACCGAACTGGGGATCGAAGCTAAGTCGTTTGCCGATCTTGATCTCGACGGGAAAATCAAAGCACTCGCCAAGTCGTTCGGCAAGATCACGTCACCGACCCAGAAACTACGACTCGCGTTCAAGTTGTTCGATACCGAGGGCGTGGCGCTGGTCAATCTGTTGTCTCATGGTGTAGAAGGGCTGGACAATCTCATGGCCCGCATCAAGCAATTGGGCGGGACGATCACGAGGGAAGCCGCCGCAAAGATCGAGGCCGCCAAGAATAGCATGTCTGAGCTGGGATTTGCCTTTAGGCGCGTGTCAGAGAACTTCGCTACTGCGTTGTCGCCGATCATAGGCGAGATGGCATCTTCTCTGGCTACGCTCATCGGATCGCTGGGATTAACGGAGGAGGCTTTCAGGAATTTCTTTAGGTCCGTTGCCAGGGGCGTAGATGCTGGCGCCGGGAGCTTCCGGTTACTTGCGGCGGAGTTTGGGGTCATGTTCGCAGACATGAACTTAGCCATTGCGGAATCGAACCAAAGCGGGTTTGGCAAGTTCATGCGGCAACAGACGCCCTTCGGCTTTTTCTCGCCTGACGCATCTGGCATCTTCGCTGAAAATCGCCTGGAGGCCGCTCGTAAGCAGATGTCGAAAATGCTGAAGAAAGTCAACGAGCTAACCATGGAACTTGAAAAGGATCGCAATACGGGGTTTTTCTCTAAGCGGTTGGAAGAACTCTTTGAGGCGTCAGACAGGGCGGCGAGGAACTTGAAGGCCAACCTGGCCGGCGGCTTCGGCGGATCGGGAGCTGCTCGTCAACAGCAGTTCCTTGAAGTGAAAAACAAGGCGGCGTTTGCTATAGGGACTTCCAAGTCGAAGCCATTGTTCGTCAGAAACCAAACGCTCGAAACCATGATGCAAGCGCTCGTGAATTGGATCGGGATGCCGCCTAGCCTCAGTGGCGGAACCGGCGGAGCCTTCATAGGACCATAGCGTGCCAACTGTACAGGAAGACACTTTCAGCAGCGCAAGCTACACGATCAACAGCAGCGGCATATCTGCGATTAGGTCATGGCGTGTTGTGTTCTCGCCAGCAGAGTTGGCATCTTCCCCGCCGGCTGGCAGGTTAAAGGTTGCGTTGGAGCTTGTCGGGGAAGTTCGCGGCAAGGAACATCCGTACGAATCGCTGTTGCCGGCGGCGGACGGCTCTGCTGTGTTCGAGCAGAACGATCCCGGCATCGTAGTAGTCACCTGGCGGTATCAGGTCGAGGGCGGCTCATCGCCAGGGGTCATTGGCGGCGAGCGTGTCGAGATCGGTAGCACCGTGCAGTCGATCCAGACGCATCGGGATTTCCAGGGCAATGTGATTACGGTTAGCTACATCCCTGTAGCGACCGACGCGAACCCCGAGCCCGCCTTTGATATCCAGGGTGGAACTGTAACAGTCCAGAAGGCGTTGACGACGCTAACGATATCCAGGCGCGAAACCCCTACTTTCAACAGCATCCCGATACTGTCCAAGTCGCGGACCTTCAAAAGTACCATTAACTCGGTGACGTTCCAGGGTGGAGGACCGCGAACGTGGATTTGTGCCCACCTGGACGCCAACACCACGGACGGCGGTGCGACGTTCGATGTTCAATACGGATTTATCCACAACCCGGAAACGTGGGACGCGCTCGTGGTGTACCGTGGCGCTGACGGCAAGGTTCCAGGGGATGTTGACGACGGGCGGCATAATACTGTGGCTAATCCTAGCGGGGCGTCAAGGCTGGTCCAGGTATACCAAGATTTGCCGTTCGCAGTGCTTGGCCTGGTGGGGATACCTCAATGAAAGACAGGAGCCTCGCTGACAATTTCCCGCTGGCACAGCCGAAGATTTTCGCGGACGGCGAGCCGCTATCCGCCGAAAAGCTGAATGATAGCATTCGTGCGTCACGCAGGCACAGCACGGGTATTACGCCGCCTCAGCAGTTGGTTCCGATCGCGGCGGGCGTAGAATCAGTCCCGGCCAGCTTTACCACCCGATGCCAAGTCCAAGCTGTGTCAGGCGATTATATAGTCTGCCGGGTATTCAAGTCCGACGGCACGTTGGGTGACATCGTTCGCGTGGCCAAGCCGTGGACGTTGCGGGCGTTGGCCACGCGGGATATCTACACCTTCACCGACTACCCGGTCAACGGCCAAGAGCGCACCGCCACAAGCTTCACGGCGTCCGAGGTTCAGGTAGTTCTCCCAAAGTATCGCGCAGACGACATCATCTTTGCAGAAACTGGGATCGTAGGAGGCACGGGCGCATCATTCAGAAACACAGATGGCGAACTAGTCGCCATTGAATGGCAGGACAAAAACATTGACGCGCGGGCTTGGAGCCGGAAAAACTAATGTCCACGTTGATGGATAGTTTCGACGCCTCGCCCAACGATATGGATTCATTTCATCGTGCAGTTTTGCCCATATTCCCTGGAGAAGACCCCGGCGTGTTCCATAGTGTGCATGAATCTGCGCGCGGCACACGTCGTTCCATTTTGTTTATGGTGCTTATAGATGAGGCGGAAGGTTCCTATGTGGACGAAGCACACCAACCGACAGCGAACTGGTCCATCGACCGAACGGCTTGGGAAAATTTGCTCGCCGAGGACGAAACGCACGAGAGGAATGTTTTATGGTGCCTCACCTTTCATGTCCTGCACATACGCCCCGAAGTCCTGCCGATTATTTGGAGTCAAAACGCATTCCCCCCGCAAACGTCATATTACGCTGGCCCGGATGATGGTGAGCCGACGCAACTGGATTTACAGTTAGCACAGTTTGCGTCCGCAAGGGCGGAGATGGCGATCGACTGGCCTGACGTAATCCAATTACTCGTCGATGAATCCGGCAGCATGACCATAGACGATGTAGAACCGGGCGTGTTCGATTACCGAAATCTTATCAACAACACCGACAGCCTTAACACGATTGTCGCAATAAACGCATTTTCGGACGAACGATGGTTGCGAGCGACAAGAATCCGGTTCAACGAAATCAAGGATAAGGATATTTTTTGAGGAAACCTAACGATGGCAGACCAAGTATATTTCCAAGGCGGGGCACCGGCGGTTGCGCAGGTCGGCACCTTTGTCGTCACAGCGGTTTCCGGCACGCCGTCCGATACGACGTATACGATCACAATCGGCAGTCAGACGATTAGTGTCCCGGGTGATACCGATGTTGCCACCACGGCGGCGAATCTGGCCGCAGCGCTTGAGGCCAGCACGCATCCCTATTTCGTGGCTGTTGCCTGGGTTGCAGTGACCGACACAGTCACGGCCACGGCAGGGACGGCGGGCGTACCATTCATCGCCGTGTCGTCAGCTGTTGGCGGGACCGGCACGATCGCGGCGTATTCCGCTACCATCGTTAGTTCGGGGCCGAACGACCTATCGACGTTGGCAAACTACTCAACCGGCCTATTGCCGGCGGCCAATGAAGTCTTGCACTTCAAAGACCTGTCAGTGAGTGCTTGCTGGGGGTTGGATGCGTTTGATGGAACGGCGTTAGACGGCCTTATGATCTGGGACACGTATACCGGTAAGATCGGCCTACCTTGGAACACGTTCGCTACGTCAGCGGACGGGGCAACGGCCGACACGACTGCGCCTGAGTACCGGGAGGTATACCTAAAGTGTGATGTAACCCAGGCAGATGGTGCGATAGAAATCGGTAAGATCGTTGGGCCGGGGCTGGGGGCTGGCTCTGGCCGGTTGATGATCGACGCGACCGCAACCGTCGCGGACATCGTGGTGTATAGCACTGCGTCTTCAAGCGCAGAGGCCGGGCGCCCGGCAGTGCGGTTAATTTCTAACCATGCATCGAGCGATCTTTATATCAAGTCAGCGCCCGGCGGAGTGGGCGTAGCTGCCGAAGTTCCGGGCGAGGGTGCGACCATTGGCCTTCTAAGTCTTGCCGGATCGTCGTCTCGCCTGATCGTCGGTTCTAACGCCATTGTCGCCACATACGAGCAGCTAGACGGCAGCGCTCGCATGACCGGGCTACAAGAAACGTCCGAGGTTTTGACGACATGCACGGTCGCTGGCGGCACCTTCAGCACCGAAGGGTTGATGGGCATCACGACGTTCAACAACAACGGCGGAACCGCCACCCTGGACCACAGTCCGCGCAGCGGTGTGGCGATTACGACAGCGAATCTTAACCATGGAACAACTATCGCAACCGCCACGAATCAGCCGCGCACATGGACCACGACCAACCTCGACCCGGACAAGGCCACGCTTGAGTACGATCCGGCTAACCTGAACTTGACGAACACAAACTTCGCTAAGTCGAGCGTGATACTGAAAAACCTGTAACCGCTAGCGACTAGATGTTGTCCAGCGACGACGTTCCCCATGTACGACCGTAATCTAAGATCAGATCGCTGTTATCAACCGTTCCATCCGTGGTAATGGCCAGCCTCATGTACGAACCCCCGACAGCCGAGAGGGGCGTACACCCGTGAATATCCCCATCAAAGGTGATACTGAAAGGCACCATTTTGAAGGTTCCGGAGACCAACTGGAGTACGTGGTACTTGTTGAAGTTTCCTACGTCGTCGGCAAACTCGATTTCAATCTTCACGCTCGTAAGGTCGCCTAACGTGAAATCAACATTCAGGAGAATACTCCGAAACAATTGAGTGTCTATCCAATCCGTTCGGATCGTGCCGCTAGGGAGTTCCCCAGTCTCACGCAAGCTCTCCCATTTCAACTCCCCGGTCCCTGCTGTAACGGTGGGCGTCACCGCAGCGGATTTCCGCATATCAATGGGAACCGCCAAGGCCGCGCCAACCGCGACAAGACAAACCAGCACCATTGCCCCGACACAACGCCACTGCATCAACTTCTTCGTAATCGTCAACATGATTCCGACCTCCAAACAGAGCCTCAAAATATTGTCCCGTCGTTGGGACATTCCAACTAAAGAAGCGAAATCGAGGCGCGAACCGTTCATTAAATCCCAAACTATTTCGTGGTGGGTCCGATAAGCCCAGTCGCACCGCAAGGTTATCCACAAGGTATCCACCGGTCATCAACTTTTGGGGTGTCCGATAACCTTTAAGACGTCGACAGGTGCTCGACGTCTGGTTCGCAAGTCAATGTCATGTGGCTGTCCCCGGGTCTAAACTTCCTGACGGAACTGAACATGGTCGCAACTGGAATCTCCTCCGTGAAGGCTTTCATTGACAATACCCGGTGCTTTGCTACCGTTACGCCTTCTACGACGATATAGACGAAGTTCTTCCGCTCAGTTTCCATTTCATTTCTCCTGGTCGAACAACTCAAACTGCCCAGGCACGTCGGGCACCGCTCGCCCCGCATCCGGGTTGGCAATCCGCCGCCGTGACATTTCTGCGTACTCGGGCTTCAATTCGATACCGACGTAGGACAGGCCGAGCTTCTTGGCGACTACGCCGGTGGTCCCGCTGCCGGAGAATGGGTCGAGGACGGTGCAGGGGATTGGCGTATAGGGCACGACCAACGGCAAACTATGGGCATCTTCCCCGCACTCGCACCCAGGCGTCCAGCCGGTTGTCTTGGCGTTGACCCACCCAAATACCGCCTTGTCGTACTGCGAACACGATGACCCATCTGCCCGCCTGCGTTCCATCGGGCCTGATTCCCTGTTGACACCTAACGACGGGTTGACTCGCTGCCGCCCGTTACCACGTGTCCGCTCCACCACCCGCACCCACGCCGCCCCGCATTCCGGGCAGCAGCCCTTCGCCGACGTGCCCGCTTTCAGGCAGGGCTCTACTAGGCGTTCTGGGAAGGTTGCGAAGTGGGCCTCACTGAAACTCTGGGTTGGCACCGTCCACACGGTGCGGAGGTTGCGGCTACCATCGCACACGATAACATCAGCGCCGCCAGACGTATGCCGACCGAACTCGCCAAGCGATCCAACCCCCTTGAAATTGCTCGCCCTATCCCGCGTGTGCGGCGGTAGCACCCCGACCTCCTTCACCGCCTCAGCATCGTAGAAGTACCGAGCCTTCTTAGTCAGCAAGAACACGTACTCATGGCTTTTCGTCGGCCTGTCGGTGCAGCTTTCGGGCATCGGGTTGGGCTTGTGCCAGATGATGTCGGAGCGGAGAATCCACCCGTCAGCCTGCAACGCGAACGCCAGCCGCCAGGGTTGGCCGATTAGGTTCTTGGGGGGAAGGCCGGACTTCTTGACCATCCCGCCGTCGGCTGCGACGTTTCTGCCGCCATAGCCTGGGTACCCGGCGCCCTGTTGGGCGTTGTAGCAGTCCCCCATATTCACCCAGAGCGTCCCGTCATCCCGCAGCACCCGCCGAACGCCCCGGAACACGCGAACCAGCGTCGAAATGAATTCGCCGATGGTATCCTCGCTGCCGATCTGCCCAGGCATTCCGTAATCGCGGAGCCCCCAGTATGGCGGGCTCGTCACGCAGCATTGGACAGACCCCGCGTCCAGCTTGGCCAGCTCGGTACGCACGTCGCCGACATGGATGGTTGAAGTCTTCACCAAATCACATTCTACGACACAAAATCCCGGCGCGGGACTTGTACGTAACGGACAAGGAAACGTCGGCGCGTTACCGCTTACCGATCCAACGCCGGGAAATATCGTAGTGGAGTTGTCTTGTCCGTTATCACGATTCAAGCATACGACATATCGGGCGGGATGCAACCGGATATTTAATCTTTTCGATCAACAAACGACAGCGGGCGGGGCCTCGCAACCACCACCCGCCGCCCTTGAAAGGATTGAGCCATCACCATACCCGCTCAAGATTTTCTTGCAAGTGGCCGATATTTGTCTTGACAACGTCGCGACAGTGGTGCATACTTGAGGCGTGGAAATCGGAGCAGGTCAAACGAAAGGGAAATCATGACAACGGCAACCTCAGAACAAAAATTGACGGCACTCAAGGGCGGCTGCCAGTGCGAATCCATCGGGCTATACCATAGATTGCGGGACGGCTGGCTCGTTTGCGACAGTTGCCATAAGCGCATTGGGGCTGCTCCGCCAACGCATCAAGGCACGCAACACGGGCGGGAGCGATGACCAGCGGGCCAGTCGATTCGCCGTGGGTGAACTAGCGAGTACGGGCGAGCGATCCGGGTGCGTTGCCCGCTCTGGCTCGCTGCGCCATTGAGGATACCAGCATGGCCAAGAAACGGCAAAAAGTCTACGAGGTTGTCGTGATGCGTGACGGCGAAGAATGGCTGCGGTGCAGTGGCGTGACTGGGGCTAGCTTAGCGACCAGTACTGTCCGCGACATGGCTATCGGCGGCACCGCCCGCAACCAGCGGCGAGCGCTTCGAGGACTTGCGACTATCGAGTTAGTGATGAGGAATCCGAACGACATCACGGTGAGCCCCTAATGCCTAACGTACGCGGCAACATGCCGGCCGGGCTCGCGGAGCACAACGATCCTCATTTCGCTGAGCCGGAGTGCGCGCGAGCGCGATGCGGTTGGTGCGGCGAGGCGTTCGTCTCATTAGTCGGCGTCGATGAAGTACGGACGATCGAGGACGCGAGGGCTCACGTCGAGCGACTGAAAGACAAGCACGAGCGGGACTGCGAAGAGGCGAAGCGAGCCTGTTGCGATCCGCGAGACATGGAAGGGCCACCGCATGAAGAATAGAGCAACGAAACCAGATCGATCGACGAGTTGCCCGGACTGCGGGTACCCGCTCGTGGCTCACTTGAGGATCAATCGACAGGGTAGTCTAAACTTCTACGAATGCTGCGGGTGCGAGAATCGGTTCGATTCGCTGGAAGCGATCGCGATCGCCTGGACGGCACGCCTCATGCTGGATCGCGGGGTGCTGTCGTGAACGAATTAGATAGGCAGCGACACTGCCGCCTGGCGGTCGAGCATTTCCTAGAAGCCGCGGCGGCATTTGAGTCGGTTGATCCAGGTGTCAACAGCCGCTGGGAATTGCGTTCTAAGGTGCTGCGGGGCACCAACTCCCCACAGACGGATATCCCTAATCTTCACTCCATGCTCGGCGCATGCCTTGTAAGGCTTACCATCGCCGGCTGGTCCATAGCCCTTGTGGAGCCGAAGCCTTGATCGCAATCAACGAACACGGAGCGTTCGCAGAGAAATCGTGTGAGCTATTGGAGTCGCCGGACTCGCGGTGTCCGGTGGTAGTCAGCACGCTTCACGCTGCTCAAATGTTAGCGAAAGAGTGCGGGCCAACGTTCGGTTGTCCGCAGGCTCAAGCTACGAATACGGCGTGGACATGCTTCGGCAAGCGACACGCGATCAAAGGCTACGTCGTTGAGGCGGCGCCCGGATCGATGTACCTACTCTACGCCGGCGGGCGTGGGTTCCTGGACGAGTGGCTACAGATAACGTCTTGACAACGTCGCGACGTGTGGTAGACTTAGAACGGCGGCAAATGATATGGCCAGAGGTAGAAAGACTTTGAGTGGACAGGCAGACGACCCGACTAAGCGTCGGTTGTTTCGGATGCCCACATCCCTAATAAGATTGATGGAGGCTGAGGTAGCGGCGAACGATGATTTCCAGGATGTGTCGCAATTTGTCAGGTATTGGATACGGAGAGGGTTGAAAAATGAACGACGCGCAAAAAGCAACCAACGCAAACGTCGGCGGCGATGACGTGGGAACCAGCCGTCAAACCGGGGGAGCGAGTGGAAGTAGGGACACACACTCTGCGCAAGGATGCGCAGCCGCCGATTGATGGAACGATAAACCCCCCGACCAGGGGCTGGGCGAGCATGCCTGAGACAGAGGTGCCCAGCCCCGCCAGGGATAACGATTGTCTATCTCGGCTACGGACTGTAAATGCGCCGAGACTTGATCCGGCGGGCGTAGATGCGAAATGCCTATTGACGTAGCGGTAGGCTAACATCCCAACAATCTTGTTGGCTACGGCGCCCGCCGGTTTCATGTTCTAAAGCGGAAGGATTGAACAACGGATACCACCGAGTGCGGAAACCGGCGCGGATGGCTTAGAGCTAATGACTTCCCCTTCCCTGGAGGGGGTTGCGGCTAGGACGCCGGCCTGAGCTATCCCGCCGGCCACTTTCAGGAGCGAAGGATGAAACACATAATGTGCCGCATTGCCATTCTACTCATTGTAGTGTCTCTTTCGTATATCGGGGTTGAGATTAGCCAACTGTCCAGCATGTGGTCTCTATTTATGCTCGTCCCAGTTATTACATTGGACGTGGTATTGCAGGGCAGTTGGTGGAACCGATGCCCATAACCGCCCGCCAGAGGGATGAACGACGGAAGTGCGTCGGAGCGAGCGAGGTCGGCGCCCTGTTCGGCGTTGATCCGTTCAAGTCGATTACCGACGTTTGGTATGAGAAAGTGCATGGAGTCAGTGTTGATGCCGGTGAAGCTGCGGAGGCCGGCAACTACTTCGAGGGTGGCGTGCTGGACTGGGCAGAGACTCACTACGGAAAGCTCAAAAGAAATCAGCGACGCATCGCACCCGACAAGGACATGCCGATCGCGGCCAACCTTGACAGCATCATCGTGGCAAGCGGCGAGACTCTGGACGCGAAGACGTCTGGGCTCAGAGGCCGGTTGATGGACTACTGGGGCGACGATGGCAGCGACCACGTTCCGAAGCGTGTGATCCTCCAAAAGCAGACACAGATGTACTGCGCCGAAACCGGAGTCGGGCACGTCGCCGCGTTCCTTGGCGGTCGCGGGTTCGCATACTTCGACATTGAACGCAACGACCGGCTGATCGAGGCGATCAAGGAAAAGGTGCATTGGTTCTGGGTTGACCACGTTCTCGCTCAGGTCATGCCGCCGGGCCAACCTCCGTCGATGGACACGCTCCGTTCGGTGCAGCGGAAACCGGAGAGCTGTATCGACCTACCGGACTCCGCGATCCTGCTGGCCGATCAGTTGAAAGAGGCGCAGGCCACGAGTACGGCGGACGACAAGATCAAGAAGCAATTGCAGGCCGAACTGCTGGCCATGCTCAACAACAACGAAAGCGGGCGGATTCCGGACGGGCGCCTGGTAACGTATTTCAAGCAAACGCGCAAGGCGACTGCCGCCAGCACGTTCCCAAAAATGTATGTCAGAAAGGGTTGACGAATGAAGATTGTGACGCTGCAAGTGGAAAACGTGAAGGCCATCAAGGCTGTCCGCATGGAGCTGGACGGGTCGCTCGTGGTCATCGGCGGCAAGAACGCGCAAGGTAAGTCGGCAGTCCTAGACGCCATAGAAATGGCGCTGGCAGGCGGCAAGGCGATTCCTGATGAGCCGATCCGCAGAGGGGAAAAGTCGGGTAGCGTGAAGCTCGCGCTCAGTAACGGCGTGACCGTGATCCGCTCGTTCGGCATGAAGACCGGCCACAAACTCAAGCTGATCGAGACCGCGACTGGCAAGACAGCCACGGACGACAAGGGCAAGCCTATCACGCAAGTCCAATCATACCTGAACCCGCTGCTCGGTGACCTTGCGTTTGACCCGCTGGAATTCTCGCGGATGGCGCCGAAGGATCAACTTGAAACCTTGAAGCGAATCACGGGCCTGGACTTCGCGGAGATCGACAAGCGACGGGCGCAGGCGTTCGCGGAACGGACGGACGTCAAGCGGGACGCCAAGAAGCTGGAAGGCCAGTTGGCCGGGATGCCAATCGTGAAGGATGCACCTGAAGCGGAGGTCGATCCGGCGGACATCGCGAAAAAGCTGGAGGACGCGATCTCAAAGCGGAATCGTGTGCAGATTATATCGGATGCGATGTCGCGCGATACCGATCGGATTGAGGAGTGGCTCGAATCGATTAAGAAAATCCAAGTCCTGATCGACAGCCAGCGACACGACCTGCAACTTGCGGACTCAGAGCGCAATAGGATCGACGCTCCGGAGCCGGAGGCGATCGACGAGATCCGTGAAAGACTCGCGGGTGTCGAGGATCTCAACCGGCAGTTCAGGGCGTCAGAAGAGCGTGGCATTGTAGCCAAGGATTATGTGACACTTGAAAACCAAGTAACTGATCTGACCGAGGTCATCAAAGCGGCGGACGCCGAAAAGGCTCAGCTGCTAGAGAATGCAGAGCTGCCGATCAAGGGTCTCGCATTCGGCGAAGACGGCGTGACGTTCAACGGCATCGCGTTCAGTGACATCGCGACATCGGAGCAAATCAGGGCGTCGATGGCTATCGGTCTCGCGGGGCATCCGGAGTTGAATCTCGTGCGAATGGACAACGGCGAGGCGCTGGACCTGGAGTCGTTGGCAATTATCGGAAAGATGGCGGAAGAGGCTGATGCGCAAGTAATCATGGCTCGCGTATCCACCGGCCCCGAGTGCAGCGTGATTATCGTAGACGGCGAGATTGCAGACAACTAAGAAAGGGTTGACTCATGGCGAAAGAACTAGCGAAGGTTGAGGCTCCGGCAGGTAGTGAGGCAGAAGCGCTCGCCGCACTGCCGCGCGACTTGGCGATTGTCAAGATTCAAGAAGACAGCATGATGGCGATGGCGGCGGCGCATCCGAGAGACTACGTCGCCATACTCGCAGACATCAAGCAACAGATCGCCGCGTACAAGTCGTTCGCTCAAGGCATCATGTACACCAAGCCTGTCGGCGGCGGGAAGTACGCCACCGGCCTGTCCATTCGCGCGGCCGAGTCGATCAAGCTGGCGTTCGGACACTGCTCTGTTGTTACCGACATATCCATCATCGACAACAACACGGTCAAGATTTCGGCGACGTTCACCGACTTTCAGCGCGGCAACAAATGGACTGACGGCGGCGTGCTCAGCAAGTTTTACAAGGAGTCGAAGAAGAAGGGGGGGCCACCGTGAGGCACGATGACGACCGGTTTTTCAATGTCGTATGCAAGGCTGAGAAATCAAAGCTAGTCCGAGAAGTGATTCTACGCAGCGTGCCCGCCGGATTGAAGAGCGAGATAGAGAAAGCCGCAGCCGAGGCGCTTGGCGAGTTCATGGACGATGGCGCCTTGCAAAGCCTGATAGACGGGTTCGCGGAAAAGAATGTGTCCGTCGAGCAGATCGAGAAGCTGATCGGTAAACGCAAGGAGAATTTCCTCACGGCCGATCGAACTAAGCTGCTGGGGCTCTGGAATGCCGTCAAGGATGGCGAGTCGTCTGTCAATGAGGTGTTCGGCGACGAACAGGCCGAGCCGCCAGCCGAAGGCGAATCAGCGACCCAAGCCCTGGCCGATGAACTGGCGGCCGACGCCAAGGCGAAACCCTAGCCCGCTACCGAGGGAGCGACATGAGTAATGAATCCTGGTTTATGATTGGCTCGGCAGCCTTGATTCTGTGTGCGTACTTTTGCGGAAGGGAGTTTAGGAAATGGCTGGACCGCTAGACCTAGACGGGAGCGATATGGCAGAGCAGATAGACCTGGAAAAGCTGAAGGCGATCATGGAGGTGCTGCCAAAGGACTTGGTGTGCTTTGTGGATTCCAGTTGCTTAGCCGTGTACCCCGCGCCAAAACGTACATGCCTAAGCGGCATCTGGGACGACCCCGATTGTGTCTTCTTTAGAAATGGATCATTCGGGACTGGGAAATGGGTTATGGACCCGAAGAACATCGCCAAGGCTCATGCGATACGTGCCGCACACCCCCTGATCGCCGAGGTCGAGCGGCTGCGGGGGAAGAACAAAACACAAGGTGCCGACTTGAAACGGGCGGCGAAACACATCGGCAAGTTAGCTACGTCAAATACCGCGCTGCACAATTTAGCCCAATCAATGCGTATGCACCTTGACGGCGAAGCATTTGAAGTGATGCAGGCCAATTCCAAACGCATCGGGAAGCTGGAGGCGATGATCCCCAAGTGTCCCGAATGCGAAAGCCTCGTGGCACACAGGGAATGCACCAATCCAAACTGCCCAGGTTAAGGTCCGATTAGAGACGTTACTAGGAGATGTGATGACGAAGGAAACAACCGAACCGCTGAAGGAAATCGTCCATCAACATCAGTGGGGGCAGTCGTACAATCGCGCCTATGTAGAATTGCAAAACTGTCAAAAGTGTGAGACGTACCGATGGCGCACCGAACTGCAAGAGTGGACCGTTGTTCGCAGGAAGCCCGATCGAACAATAGTCCGATAAGAGACGTTGCATTGGAGTGAGTGATGGCTAAGCAAAGACCGTGTATCAAGTGCGAAACGTATTTTCTCCCTCGCGGGTATGAGGCTACCTGTCAACCGTGCGAGGAATTGCATTCCCATGACACTGACGACAGCAAAGGTCCGCTTGGATGTCCGTGGTGTGGGGAATGTGTCGATAGTCTAACGGATGACAGGCTGGATGACTGTGCCACGGTGGCGGGAGACTGCGGTTATTGTGGCAAACGGGTCAGCGCCTATTTGAGCGTGACTCGACTCTACACCGCGAGCCGCGTAGTCCCATAACGATGGTTATGTTGCATTCGCCTGAGCGCCGAAAATTTGAGAAAGGTCTGATTATGAGTGAGCAATGCCCAGTATGCAAGAGCGAGGTCGAAGCCATGTCAACCCCAGCGGGAAGCCTTGACAGCGGACACAGCGTTCAAGCCCTAGAGGTATGCGCCACGTCCGGCCAAGTGAAGGTAATGGCGCACACCGTGCTGTTTTCGACGCGGCTCGATGAAAACGAGCGTGGCGACCTGATCCACGCCATACACCTTTTATGGGATCTAGCGTTTATCGAGGGACAGCGCGAGGCTTACAAGCACGTGGAGCTTGCGGGGTCTTAGTCCGATCGATGGTTATGTGGCGCCAGTACATAGGAGATGGTGATGGCAAAAATTAACGACGATTTGAAATCTTACAACAGGATCGGCAAGGATAACAAGTCCGTGATCGTTCGCAACGTGTGGCTAGAATATGGCCCAACGGAAGAGATATTACTGATGGTCGGGGTGAGCGGCAGGGAGCCGACGGCGGTGGCCGCGATCACCAACCGGGAATTGCAAGTCGCTCGGTCTGCGGTTTGCGATACGTTATACTTGACAGTGATTGGCATGCCCAAGACTCCGACCAGAGCGTAGCCCCCGCCCAGCCGCATTGAAAGAGGAGTAGGTGATGGCCAAGACTAAAATGAAACACGAATTGCAAGCCGCTGTGGATGGGATCATCGAGCAGCTAGTGAGGCGAGCCGTCGCACCGCTGATGGTGGCGATTATAACCGCCGGGCTGCTGGCTAACGCTGGCGCGGATCCAGATCATGAGCTAGTTAGGAGGTACGCCGACATCATGGTAGACAAGATTTTCCAAGATCGGAAATGACTCAGCGGTCCCCGCGTGCGCCGTCTGGAACACGGACCGATAGGAGGCCGTCATTGCCTGTTAGGCATGAGAGATTGAGCCGAGCCCACCAACGGGCGAGGCGGCGCACGCTTTTTATTGAAAGGATTGCACGATGGCAACATTCTCAGAGTGGCTACATGAGAGATACGAAGGAACGGTACACATGTGGACTCCCCAGTCGATAGGCGAGGTGGAGAAAGTCGCCGAAGCCTGGGCGGCGAAGGAAATCCGGGAGTGTCGGGGCGAGGGGGCTGCTGTCGATCCCCCATCCACCGAGCTGCTGCTATCACAAGCCACGCTCGACGCGATGGGTGCGCTGAATGCGCGGATGGACCGGATCGACATTATGGCGATCGAAGATCGTCAGCGAGTGAACGCGATCACGGGCGAAGTCCGAACGAATCGCGGGGAAGCGCTCGGTCGGCTCGCCAAGCTGGAGGAACGTTTCGACACCAAGGTTACTTGGGAAGTCGACACCAAGGTTACTTGGGAAGGATTGGAAGAGATCTATACACGGATTACCAAGCTGGAAGACGCCTCAAGCCCCTCGAACGCCATGTCGCCCGACAACCGGGTGGACGTGCTGATTCAGCGGATAGCCAAGCTGGAGGAGCGACCGACAGGGGTGTCAGAGGTATTCCTTCGGTCCATCACGGACGCCATCGAAGACCGGCTCGACAAGCTGCAATCTGACTTCTACGAATTCTACAATAGGGTTCGGGGGTTGACGAAGCCATCCGATAGCAGCTCGGACGATCGTGGCCAGCCTGCGCTCGGGACAATTTACGGACCGTCAGGTACGGATAGGCCAGGGAGATCACGATGAGCAGCAGAGCCAGCCCAAAAGAGCGGACCGAGTTCGTCCGGCGGATGCAGCAGTTATACCCAGGGTTCAACGTGACCGAGCCGTGCTACTACATCATGTCGAAGGCCGCGACGTGGGTGCGGTGCCAGGAAACGATCGAGTGGCGCGAGGCGGGCGGATTTAAAGACCGCCCCTTGGCGAATACCCAGAGGCGGCTAGCCAAACAGCGGATTGAGCGACGCGCGGCGGAGGACTTTCCGAGACACTGCATCGTGGTATTCGATCCGGATCAGTTCGAGGCTATGATTTGGCTCGGATTCGACAGCCCCGGACTGGACTCGCGCTACATCCCGGTTCCCACCAGCAAGCGGAGGCAGACCAATGAATAGGCGGCGGGCAGGATTCCGGATGTTCCGGGCGGGCATCCTAGCCGGGCTCGCCGCGCTCCTGCCCGCCGCCATCGGGCAGCCGCACCACGTATGCTACAACACGCTCGCTGCCCGGTTCGAGGATGAATGGCACCGCCCGCTGTACGCCGAAATGTCCTGGCGGGAGCTGCGTTTGTTCTGGGAGTTCCACGGAGGCCCGGACAAGCTGATCAGCAGCAGCAGGGCGAAGTGCTACGACCTGAACGACGATAGGCGCCTGGACCTGCGCGACGTGGCAGCGTTCAACAACAGGAGGACTTGACGATGGCAAACCAGGAAGAGCCGGTTGTGCATAAATACGCCAATGGCTTGGCGGGGAAATTCGGTATTGCGGCGTGTGGCTGTGACCTCTGGAAAACGCACTTGACAGGAAGGAGTACGTGGCGTGGAGTCCCGTTGAGAAACCGCTGCAAGAACTGCCTGAGAACGAAGGGAAAACGACATGTGTAGCACATCCGAGACGTGCAAGGTTTGCGGGGCGAGGTTCAAGGCGCTTAAGGATTCTCTGCGGTGCGGATGTAGTAAGACCGGGCCGGTGCTGCTGAGTACCGATGACCTGGATAACATCAAGAAGAACTTGAGCACCGAAGGGCAATTGCATCAGTTCCCGCGGGCGTTCTGGATTGCGACGCACCGGCTCCTATCCCACATCGCGGCGCTGGAGGCGGAGCTGCACAAATGGAGAGGTGAAGCATCAGGACCGTATTGACACACGACGCTTGACAACGCCCGGAAACCTGGTAGGCTTAACAACATGGACACTGAGGGTTCATATCAGCATGCATCAGAAAATTCCTCGGCAAGAGTCCGGACTCCTTCAAAGGTTTCCGTGCGCCCCTCAGCGTATCCATGCTCTTGCCGAGGTTCTTTTGGTATTCGCAATGCGCAAGTGCCCAAAATGTAATCGGGAAGGGACACACCCCGCTGGGGGCTCGTTCTACTGCGACCGGCATTTCCGGTTCAGGCAGATGCGGCAGAGAGCGCGAGCTCACGGGAAGACGGTTCCGGCCTGGGACGAGCTGGATAGTCTAGTGCCGTCCGGGCTGGCCTGCCGAGTATGCCGCCGGCAAATGAGATGGTTTCGGAAAGATGGCGGCTTCAATTCTGTAATCACTCTACAACACGATAACGACGGAACACACAGGTTAATTTGCGGACTGTGTAATAACCGCTACGAGCGGTATGGGAATGCACTTTACACGCTCGACCCAGGCTTAAAGAAGTGCTCTGCGTGCAGGGCGTATTTCCCATTAACCGGGTTCCACAAATGCGTCGGGTCGTGGGATGGCGTAAGATCGTCATGTAAAACTTGCGCCAACCATGACAACCAAAAAAGGCGTTCCAGCCATGTCAACCAATGAGTGGCTACGGATCCGCCTCGACATCTTCCGCGACCCCGCGGTCATCCGGTTGGCCGAATTGATGATGACCGATCGGGCAACCACCGTGGGGATGCTGGTCCACTTTTGGTCGTGGTGCAATGAGCAGTCCGACAATGGCCATGTCAACGTGACAGCAGAATTCGTTGATTCGCACGTCGCGCACGTGGCAAAAAGACCACCAAGAAAGGCAAAAACATTCGTTAATTCGATGGTTTTTGTCGGTTGGTTGGCGCTCGAAGAGATCGACGGCGTGGAGGTTGTGGCGGTTCCAGAGTTTGAAAGATACATGTCCGAATCATCGAAGAAACGGGCACTGGAACGCATACGCAAGGAATCTGTCCGCAAAACAACGGACAAATCTCGGAACAATCGCGGAAGATTCGCGGAAGATTCGCGGAACAATCGCGGAAAAAGTGCGGACCAAGAACAAGAAGTGAGAAATGAGAACGTAGAAAGAGACAACACACAACAAGATCGTGTGCGCGTTTTGGATATGCTTTCAGGAGAGGGGATCACCGGTGGGGGCGCCCAGGCGTTGTTCGACGGCGGGGCGACACCGGCTGACGTGACAAATGCAATCGCCTATGCCGACGGGATGAACCCGCCGCCCAGGAGCCGGACAGGCTCGATCATCGACGCCGTCCGGAAACGGTACGGGCCGGCAGAAAAGGCCAAACCTCTCGCCCCAATGCCCGAGTGCCCAAAATGCAAGTGCCCGGTAACCTGGGAGACCAACGACGCCGGTTTCCGGGAGTGCGAGGACTGCGTGCATAGATTCAAGATGGAACCTACGGAGGTGGGAAAGTGACCAACGAGGAATGGAGCCAGATCGTAACCGAGATTGAGGGGCTCTGGCCGACGTACAGGTTTCCTCCTGCCCGACAGCAAGAGCGGTTCGTCAACTTCGCAAGATTCTACACCGCTACGGACGTGCGCCGCGTGCTCAGTCTACACCGGGCGGACGAACCCGACCGGGCGAGCCCATTCTGGAAGGCCCTTGCCGCGTTCATGAAAGAGAAAATGCAGGCCAGCACCACGAGCGTTACGAGCCCGCTTACCAAGCTGATCGCCCAGATTAAGACCGCCACGATCAAGCAGGACCAGGTAACGGGCCGTGACCGCGAGCAGAGCCAGGTCCAGACCATGAGTGATGAGGAGACGTTCAAGGCGTTCGTCGCAGGCAACACGTACCTGGTTGATGCGAAGGGCCAGAGACGCCCGGACCCGGACGGGCGCCTGGCACGCGACGGGAGGCGGGTCGCTCGGATGATGTACGCAGAGTGGCAGGACGCGGTACGAGCGGCCGGGGCCATCGCACCGGCCTGGCTGTGCTGCCCGTACTGCGGCGAGAACCCGTGCAAGACATGCGACCTGTACGGGCAACCGATTGCGACTACTTAGAATTGGACGATACCGACATGAGCGACAGGACTAAAATTACGGTCGAGGAAATCGTGTCGGCACACGAGGCCCTGAGCGGCCATTCATCGAAGCCAGTGAAGCTGTCTCTCCAACAACTGGGAACTGCCAGGGTCGCATTGTCGTTACTCAAGGAAATGGCCCAACGAAACAATGGATTCTTCCCGATCAGTGGCCGAATTAAAGCTACGATCTGGCAGCCGAGTGACCCGTTCAAAGAGGAGCCTGCGACATGACCAACGAACCGAAAAAGGTGCCCGACACCGACCGGCTGGATATTGCGAAGATTCATAAAGACATCAATCAATGTCAGCCGCTAGACAGCCAACCGTACGGCAGTCAGACGCTAGCCAAGCTGAGAATTATTGCAAGGCGACTCGCCGTTGCCCTAGCCGCCGAGTACGAGCGGGAAAAAGAAGCAGCGTGTGAAACTGAGGGGGAGTTAAACAATGATTAAGACAGAAGATTGTCATCCATTTCCTATTCAGGGTGAGACGGTGAATGGTATGATCTATCCTGCTTGCACAGTGCCAGAGTGGCTGGCAAAGCTGGCACATGACGAATATGCTCGTCAGCATACACAGAGCTTTAAGAGGATTGCTGAGCGTGGTGGTTTTGGCAGGGCGGAATTGGTTGCACTCATTCGCGGTAACTACACTAGAGGAATTCGGAAAGCTCAGGAAGATTTGGCGAGCGAGACCGATCCGCTAGCTAAGGTCTTGGTTGAAAACTGGATGGATGAGAACGACCGAGCCAAGGCGAGCGAGACAAAGGAGGACGGTGATGCGTAAGGAAACGACGCTGGAAGACCTTGCGGCACTGGAGCCGAACTGGGACCGCGAGGGTGCGGCCGCGATCGACCCTGTGTGCATCGCCCGTGCTAGGGAAGTGAAGCTGCAACTTCGCGGCTTCATCATGGGGCCGCCTTCGATCGTCCCCACGGTTACCGGCGGCGTGCAGCTCGAATGGCACAAGCATGGCCTCGATCTTGAAGTCTCGATCGAGAGGAGAGCGTGATGGGTAAGGAAAGGGTAATGGTGGTGCGGCGTAACGTGATCCGTCAATACGTCAAGGCGATGTTTCCCGAAGACTCGGACGACACTCACGAGCGTATCGTCAACTTGCTTTGGGAACTTCGCACGCCCGCCAGGCCGGACATAATCCCTGGCGGTAAGGACGTGGTGTTGGTAGTCCCATAAGGTTTGTTATGTGGCGCCAGTACATGGGAGTAAGCGATGCCAATGAGTGAAGGATTCAGGAAGTGGCTTGATTCGTGCGTGAATGTGATTGATGCCAGCGAGGATTTTGACGAGTGGGAGCAATGTGCCATAGAGCGGATCGCCAAGGAATATGCACTCCAGGTTGGGAGTTGCACAATGCAGGTGACCAGGGCAACGCATGCTTCGATTTGTACTGTCAAAGCTGGGCCTGAAGTGGCGAGAGTAGCCCGCCCCTGACTGACTAGTTGCATTTGCCGGAAGTGGTATAATAGAGCACTGAAAACGGGGCTGACCCCGTTGGATTCTATACACTTTGAGAAAGGAAACATGATGTTCGATTTCAGTTCATTTTTGAGCGACTTGTTTGCAACCATTTTGCCGTTGTTTGGACTTTTCGGAGAGCTGTTCGCTGCGATCCTGGCGGCGTTTGGCGGTGCGGGATGAAGCGGCGCATGGGGCTGGCGCTGCCTCTGCTGGTGGTGAGTAGCTGCATTTGCGGGTGCTTTACCCAAAGCGAGGGTAATGCCTCATGGTTTCTGACGTACGGGACGACGCTGGAGATCGGCACCCGCACGGAGGTAGCCGACCCGAAGCAGGTGGCTAGGACAACCTTGAACGCTGATAAGCTGTTCGGCATGGTCCAGGCGTTCTACGCCAGCGGACCGGTAGATCCGAAGCCGGCGGAGACGGGGCCGTGAGGCTGCTACGTCAGCTTGTGCCTCTGCTCGTGGTGGGCGCCATCTTTGCGGCGGCCCTGTTCGCGCTGGCGGTGATGAGCGGCTGTGCGACGGCGGAACGGGTCGAGATCAATCCGCAGATCGCGGCGATCGCACTCCAGGTCGAGGAGCAGTCGAACGCGATCGCGAAGATCGAGACGACGATCCAGACGACGATCACATCCTCGATTGGGGCGAACTCCGGCGACAATTGGACGACGCGGGCAGTCGTGGTTGGGGCAACACTCAGCGCAGTCGCCTGGATACTGGTAGACCGAAGGCGTTGGCACGCCAAGCGCAAGCGGCTGGAAAAGGAGAACGGTTGAGGGTTGAACATGGCACGACGAATCGATGACGTCACGTACGTGATGAATGTGTTGTCGCGTTTAATGTTTGCAGCCGCTATGATTATCATAGTCCTCGGCTGGATTGTCGGCTGACACGATCAAGTGCTCGCCCCGATTCGAGGGGCGGGAGACACGCGGAGGTTTTGATATGGGCGAGGCATCAGACCCGACAGCGTACGAGATTTGGATCTGCCCAGAGTGCGGCGAGTTCCACAAGAGCGAGCTGACGATCACCGCGTATTGCTGCGAGCGCAACTATTTCATGGCTCGATACGAACACTCCGAAGGCTCAGACGGCGACGATCACTCCGAGGATTGGAAGCTGTAGCCATGGATGAACTGATCACGAAGCTGGCGGAGACTGGATTCTCTCAGGCGCCGGGAATCGTCGGGATGTTGGTCATGTTGATCGCAGGCATCAAGGCCATGCAGAGAATGATGGTCGGGTTTCAGGACATGCTCACGGCTCAAAACGAACGGAGCGAATCTACTATCAAGAGCCTGGCCAACGCCGGCAATCAGACCGCCAGGCAGTACAGCAAGGATCAGGTGGCAATCGTGCAGGTCGTGACGGAAAACAAGGAGGCGATGAAAACCACCACGGCGGCACTACTCCAGGTCGATAAGACGATAGCGAAACTCGATGGCTGACATACCACTTCCAATGTACGGCACCGACCCCCAATGCGACGGTTGCGGTGCGTGCTGCCTGTTCATGGAGTGGCCTCCGTACAAGAAGGTCGAGCGGATTGCCCCAGAGGCGTCGAAAGAGATTCAGGACGCCATCGACGCTGGCCAAGACCGCCACATGATGGACTGCCTGTTCCTAGATGGCAAGCTGCAATGCAAGCACTACGACGATCGGCCGGAGGCGTGCAAGCGCTTTGAGGTCAACGGGCACCATTGCACCAGGGTTCGTGCCACGAAAAGCCACGACGCTCGACGCGAGAATCGATTCATCAGAAGGGACTTGACGGATGTTCCCGGCGACAAGTTGTGGAACGGCACCGGCACAACCGCCGATAACGGCACAAAGCAAGGCTCTGACGTAATGGGGGTCGCGTAATGCCCATTACCTTCAATGATTTCAGCGGCATGGAGACTGCTGCAAAGTATGAGCATTCCCAGTATGTTGCGGGTACATGGGATACGACGCAAGGTGCTCCTGGGCACAATGGCGGCATTGAAGGTTCGCAAAGTTTACTTGCTGGGGCAAGTGGTATATCTTCAGCAGGGGCTGCTATTCAAGACTTTATTATCTTTGGTGGCTACTTTTCTCTTGACACTCTTTCCACTCTTGGAACCAAGTGGACTACACCCTTCATTGTGAGCACAGATGCCGCTGATGGGTTCAAGGTTGAGTTCGACGTGAATGGCGACTTTCGGTTGGTAGATAGTACTCAGACAACTGTTGCAACATTCTCAACCGGACTAGCAATCAAAACATGGTATTTTTTAGAAGCCCGTTGCGACATGCTATCTTCGGGCAACATCAAAATATGGATACGCGAAGAAAACGGGAACGAGACGGTTGTCGCAGATTTGGGGGGTGATTTCTCACCCAGCTCGGGTACAGATATTGTGGCTGCTCTGCAAGGAGCGGCAACAGGCGAGAAAGTAAGACACTTTTCATACTATCTGATGAATGGTAGCACGGCGGAAAGCGACCGGCTCAAACGATTTGAAGTGCTGTACTACACAGGGGGTGAAGAAAACTCGAACGTGCCCGATGATGGTGGCGACAACCTGAGCAGCGGTACAGTTTGGAAACAGATGTTTGCGCTGCCTTACACAGGTATCAGCAACGCCAAGTATGCAGGCACGTCAGCGTTAGCGGGTGCGGTAGATGCTGACACTGAGGGAGGGGGTCGATCGTGCGATGGCCCTGGACCTGCTGGGGATGGTCGAATTGATGATTACTCTCAGATTCTTGCGGCTCAATACCATTGTCGCGGCATCGTCGATAACGCGATCCCGGCGGCGACCTTTGATTATGGGAACGACGGAGGTGCTGCCAGTGACATAAACACCATTGCCTTGCCGTTCGTGTCTAAAGGCACGGATGGAGGGGTGAGGATTAGTTATCCCAACATGAGCGACGCGGCTCACCCCGGTGCGTCTGAACGGTTCAGACTCGGCATGACGCATCCGTCATTCTTCGGGAGCTATGACGTAACAATGATAGACACATCTGCAGCGCTATTGCATCAGCCGGACGAGGTTGTCGGCGGCTTTCTTGGCCTAGTAGGTGACGACGGCGGCGCTGTTGGTCAAGGTGGAATGTTGTGCGGCAGTGGCGGAGGGCTCGTGTCGTGAGCTATCAAGGCAACCTTCTAGAAGACCAACTGCTCTACTTCCATTTTAGTACGCGCGATTCGACGGGGTTGCCGACAACGCTTGCCGGTACGCCAGTGATTAGTGTCTACATTGATGATTCGGCCGTGCAGACAACGACCGGCGTGACCCTCTCAGTAGACGTTGACGGCGTGACCGGGTTTCACAGCGTCAAGATCGATACGAGCGCCGCCGCATTCTACGCCGTTGGTGGTGATTTCACTGCTGTCATCACGACGGGAACGGTCGCAGGCGTGTCGGTGATCGGGGAATCGGTTGCGACATTCAGCATCGAAAATCGATTCATGCGCGGGACTGACAGTGCGGCGACGGCAACGACGATTGGCACGCCTACGTCAACCGACATCGCCACGGACATTGCTAACGTCTCCGCGCAGGTAGCCGGGCTCGGATCGGGCAGCGGGGCCATACCGTTCGCTCCGGACGGCGACAATGTCCTGGGAGCGATCAAGGGCGTCTCGTTCGTCGGGGTGCAAACGTCGGGCACATTCGCGACCGTTAAGGCTAATGACGACGTGTACCACGTCCTAGACGACACGACGGACGAAATCGACATTGTTTATTCGTTCCAGATCGGTGGGGACAAATTGGCTGTAGAGTTAGATTTGAGGGGGTTTCTAAACGGGAATAACGACGCATTAAACATTCAAGCTTACAGCTTTGTTTCGGCGGGTTGGGACACGTTGGAAGTGCTATCTGGCCAGGCGGGTTCGTCCGACATCTTGAAAGCAATACCACTACTCGGGGAATACACCGGGACCGGATCAGATTTGGGTGCTGTATTGATTCGTCTTCATGGGGCGTCACAGTCCAATCCGACGTTAAATATCAATCAGCTCTTGGTTGACGCCGTTAGCACTCTTGGGGCTCTGGGCTTTGTCGGCGGGGCGGTGTGGATAGACACTGTTAATGGCACTGCCGGTACGGCTGCGGGTATTGGGACGATCACTATTCCGTCCAGCAACCTTGCGGACGCGCGAACGATTGCCGATGCTAATAGTCTGAAACTGTTCCACCTTGAGCCCGGTTCGTCAGATACGCTGCAACAATCTTTCGACGGCTATGAGTTCTTGGGATTCTCTTACTCGCTGGACCTCAACGGTCAGTCGGTCGATGGTACGCTCTTCAGTCGCGCGATGATTACCGGCAACGATAGCGGGTCAAATACCGCGGTGACACATTTCCACGATTGCGTAATGGCCACCAGTAGCCTCGGCAGGCACATGTTCCTGCAGTGTAGGCTAACTGGTACAATCACACTTACCCAGGCCACCGATTACGTCTGGGTCTCGTGCTACACGGGCATTGCTGGTGATAACGCTCCGGGCGTGGATTTCGAGGCGGCGGTAGAGGTTAAGACGCTAGCTGTGTCGCACTACAACGGCGGGTTGGAGTTCAAGAATCTTGGCGCAGGCGGGGGTACACACACGGTTTCGTACAACTGCCCGGCGGGTCAATACATCCTGAACGCCAATTGCGTAGGCGGGCAATTCACCGTCAGAGGCAACAACAGCAAAACAGACAACTCGGGTGGTGCTGTGACGATCACGGAAATCGCTCGGGTGGACAACCCGTCTATCAATGCGGAGGCTGACACGGCGATTTCGGATGCTGCCTTGGCAACGTCTGCGGAGATTGCAGCCTTGAACGATGTCGCAGCCAGCGACATCGTAACTGCCGGTGCGATCGTCACCAACTCGGGTAGCGTCGTCCTGGTCGGGACCACAGTTACCAACTCGGATATGCGGGGCACGGACAGCGCTGCCCTTGCGTCCGTCTGCACGGAAACGCGCCTTGCCGAATTGAATGCGGCCAACCTGCCGGCCGACGTTGATTCCATCTTGGCAGATACGGGCACGACTGGGGTGGTTATAAGCGCCGCCACGGCCGATGCTATCGCCACGGCGCTCTTGGAGCTGGATTGGACGGGGATTACTGGCGAGTCGGCACGATCGATGCTGAACGCACTGCGGCAAGTTCGCAATCGCGTCGTCATCAGCGGATCGACCATCACGGTGTACAAGGAAGATGGCACAACGGTGGCTTGGACCGGGACGGTGACTACCAGCGCGCTAGCCGAGGCCATTACGGAGATCGCACCGGCATGAACGTAGTCGGATTCATCATTGCGGCGCTGCGACGGCTGGGCGTCATTCCGCCAACCGACGTCGGGCTCGAATACACCGATACGTCGGATTGGTTGCATTTTACCGTCGGGCCCAACCGCCTACACGCGACGGTCGAAGACAGCAGACTGCATGAGACCGTGAAGGCTAGTCTGCTGCATTTGACGGTGCCGGACAGCCGGCTTCACGAGACGGTCCTTGCCAGTCGCTTGCATTGGACGCCGGGCGAGAATCTGTGTCATTACGTGGCGCCGCCGCAACGGGATGGCTTCACGGCTGACGAGAATAAGGATGGATTCACGACGCCACCACAGCGGGATCATCTGACGGTGGATAATAATAAGGACGGCTTTACAGTACCAAAGGATTAGGCGATGGGTACAAATACGACGACGCAGGCACGGCGATTCAAGACGGCAGGCGAAAAGCGGAACGTCGCCGTCGCCATGACCGGGAAGCTCGATACGCACACCGCAGGTGACGAACTGCTTGTCGCTAGTCCGGTGCCGACTGCGGTCGAGGTGACTACGACCGATCTGACGATCGCCAACGTCGCGATCAGCACGGCGGAGCTAGTCGTCGATGGCGCAGCGGTGGACGCCGGTAAGGTGGTGACCTTCAGCGTGCTAGGTGGAACGGCTGGCGTAACGTATCAGATCACTGTCACGGCCACTTCTGATGCCGCCGTGGCCCAGACGTTGATTGCGACGGTTACCCTTGTTGTGGAGGCTGATGCGTGATGGCGATCCTGATGATCGTTGGAGTGCTTTTGAAGTGGGTGTGTTGATGGGGTTTATTCGCCACCTGTTGTGCCGGGGCCTTTTGAGAGGCCGCGTGCCCTGGGGTCTTTGGAGTCGCCACCTTGAGTTCCTACACGACCTACGGATGAGGTTTTGCCCTGGATACCGGCTTGAGCGGCTGCGAATAGAACACATGATGAGGGTCGGGCGGTCGCAGATGTTGGCGAAAATGAGGAAGTGTCGGGACGCACAAGGGCATCGCGGAATGGTCCGCGAGCAGATCGATACGAGCCCGTTGGGCACTATGTCGAGAGGGTTCGTTTGATGGCAACTGAGTGGTATTGGCTTTCCTGGGCGCCGCCGATCGGGCTGGCGCTGCTGGGTTTGCCGTTTGAGGGGCTGCTTGAATGACGATACAAACTATAGCAGGTTGGTTCGCAGTGCTATCAGCACTTTGGTTCCTAGCATTGATTTGCCTGGGCTCCCCCGAGGAGAAATGAAAACCTACAACCAGCTAGTTGCGGCCAAGCGCGGCAGGTGCAGGAAGGTCGATCGACGCAAGACGGCGGCACAGCGCGGGTATGGCGGTAGGTGGCAACGAGCACGGGCGCTCTACCTGGCAAGGCAGCCGCTGTGTGTCACCTGCCTGGAGGTCAACCGAGTGACGCCCGCGACCGTCGTGGATCACATCGTACCGCACCGAGGCGACCAGGTGCTGTTTTGGGATCAGGACAACTGGCAAGCGCTGTGCAAGCTATGCCATGATCGGAAGACTGCTAGAGGTGAGTGATGGATGATCTTCAGAGGAAGGTGAACTTGATCGCTGGCATAGTGATTGCCCAGTTCGGATTGTTGGCGACTGTGACGCTGACACTACCCATCTGCGAGGACATGCCAATATGGCTCAGCAGGGGCCTGCTTGTGCTGATCGGGTTGCTGGTGCTGCTCAGTATTCCAATGCTTTGGTTCGCCCGCCCGTGCAGTGGGCGCGATGGAGGTGAGTGATGGCAACTAACCAAGAGCGGCTGACGACGCCAGCGACCACCATCGTGGTCGAGGTAGCGAAGATAGATGGCCTTGAGAGCCCGGGCACGCACGTGCGGATCGCCTTACCCGCTGTGGTGTACCTGCCGACAGGTGGCCAGAGCATGGGCTTCGTTGTGACGCGGGGCAGGCTGCTGCTGTGCGATTGTGGAGGGCGCGGGTGATGACAGCGCGTACTGCGAACCGGCCAACGCATTGCAGGTGCGGGGTTGAGTTGGTGCAGGCCGCCGTCGGGCGCCCTAAGCTTCATTGTTCTCATGCGTGTCAATCGAAGTACCGGTATCGAGATAGCGTGTGCGGCCATGGGCCGTGGTATTGTGTGGGGTGTGGCAACCGGTTGCAGGGAGCGAGGCGGAAGTGGTGCCTTGCTGCTGCATGTATACGCAAGCGCTGGGCGTTGACGCGCTGTGGAGTCATTCTTGGTCAATGTTGCCAATGCAGCAAGCAAAGGATGCTACGCTCGCTGCGGTGCGTGGGATGTGCTAGGGATAGGGAGGTGGCTGCCAAGCGCTTAGCTGATAGGAGAGGGAACCACGTGCGTCGCGCAAGGATACGCAACACCACTGTTGAGATGTTCCATGATGTCGAGATCTTCGAGCGCGATAAGTGGAGGTGTCAAAGATGTAACGTGAAGTGCAGGCGCGGCAGCTGCAGGTATAAAGGGAACTACCCGCACTTGGATCATATTGTGTCGCTGTCGAATGGCGGAACGC